>NZ_JCAIUL010000014.1:0-124505 GCF_059445505.1 Paenibacillus sp. Y301
TGTTACTCACCCGTCCGCCGCTAAGTCATTTTGGAAGCAAGCTTCCAAAATGACTCCGCTCGACTTGCATGTATTAGGCACGCCGCCAGCGTTCGTCCTGAGCCAGGATCAAACTCTCCAAATTAGATCAAACTTCGTTTGATCGACCGTCATTAATTCGTCCATCTCCTTGCGGAGAAGATGAATTAATGACGCTTATGAAAAGAGCGATTATGCTCATTTAAAACAAACTGACGAGAAATTACTTTCTCTATCAAATGATTTCTCATTTGTTTTAATTTCACTTTCGTGAAATCTACTCACTCGTTGTTCAGTTTTCAAAGACCAATTTGTTCATTTTGTTGTTACCAGTTGTTCTCGGCGACAACTTCTATATCATATCATGTCCGGTTCGTTTATGCAAGCTTTATTTTCGTTTACGTTTCATTTGAGTTTGGCTTGCCGATTCAATAAATGTATTATTTATTGGCCGGAATAAGAATATACCATGTTCATACCTATCATAACAAGTTGTAATAATTTACAGTTGTATCGGATGTGAATTATTAATGATCATCTATGTAATATAAACGCTCTTATAGTTCACCTATCCAATCATATTTCCTTACTAGTATTACTTTATTAGTAACCTCCACTGAACTATTTCTTCATAATAGTGAATTTCTCCTGGACTAAATATGTTGTTGATGTACTAATTTTAAGGACAAGGGCAAGACTGTTTCTCTAGACCCACACACATTGTCTCCAGTATGATCAATAGACCACAAAAATCCGGAGGTCACGCTAAATTGGATGCTTACAACGAGATTAAAGAAGGAGAAAAGGGCGCTTGGGTTAGTATTATTGCCTATCTGTGTCTTTCTGCTCTTAAATTAAGTATTGGGTTCACAGCAGGATCAGAAGCTCTATTTGCTGACGGTCTGAACAATACAACCGATATTATTGCCTCATTCGCTGTTCTTATTGGTCTAAAGATTTCTCGTAGACCACCTGATCATGATCATAAATACGGACATTTCCGTGCAGAGACAGTAGCTGCATTATTAGCATCATTCATAATGATTGTTGTCGGAGCTCAGGTATTATATCAAGCGATACAGAAATTTTTTGAACCATCCATAGATAATCCCAATATGATTGCAGCATGGGTCGCCTTATTCTGTGCTGTTGTTATGATGTTTGTCTATAGGTACAATATTCGCCTAGCTAAAAGAATAAACAGTCATGCTATTAAAGCCGCAGCTCAAGATAATCGATCCGATGCCATCGTCAGCATAGGTGCCTTTATAGGGATTGTTGGTTCACAGTTCGGTTTACCTTGGTTAGATCCACTTGCGGCTACCCTCGTTGGATTGATTATTTGTAAAACGGCTTGGGATATATTCAAAGATGCTTCTCACGCCTTAACCGATGGGTTCGACGAACATGAACTTAATAAAATAAAACTAACTGTCGCCGACACCCCAGGTGTTGAATCCATAAAAGATATTAAAGCACGCGTGCTTGGAAATAACATCATGGTCGATGTAACGATTCAGGTGGACGGATCACTAAATGTAGTAGAAAGTCATGCAATATCTGAAAAAGTCGAAGACCGTATGAATCTTGAGCATAATATTTCCCACGTCCATGTTCATATCGAACCTATGGAACAATCATAGTAAACCTTATTTTTATTAACGGCTTATCTGAAATTACTATTGTCTACTAATTCACCATAAAAAAAGAGTGTCCCTTACCATTACGATGGCTAGGAGACACTCTTTTTAAAAATCCTATTTTACATAGGTATTATTCTTCGTAAATGACGATCGACTGTGTCTCAGCATCCCATTTAACGGTCGCATTCAAGCGTTCACTCACAAAACTAATAGGTACTACTGTACTACCTTCTACAATAGTTGTAGGTACATCAAGTTTCACTTGCTCACCATTAACGTATGCAATATTACTATTAATGTTCAATACCAATGTAATTTCATTACGAATAACGGTAACAGAGCGCTTCTTACTATCCCATTTCACATCAGCATTTAACGCCTCTGTTATAGCTCTAAAGGGTACCCATGTACCACCATCTTTAATAAATGGCGCCACTTGAAAGGAAGGTTCTTCTCCATTCACATAAAGTTTAATCCCTTTTTTCCCGATTGATTCATAATATTTGCTAAGTCTCTTGTAAGAATCCATGTTTTTAATATTGGCTAGAATAGCTTCTTTCTCCATATACACAGCATCTGTTACACTTACATTCTTTGCTAGCAATTCTGCAACCATAGATAGAGCCACGTCTTTGTCTTTCACTTTCTCAAGTTCAGCTACAAATTCATCTGTAAGATGAATATTGTATTCAGTTCTAAGAAGATCTGCAAGAACTTTACCAGCTGGCTTGTCCTTCACATTACTCATGGCTGTCAGAAGTCCCTTATATCCTTTATGATGATGATTTTTATAAGTCACATCAATCACCGTATGAGGCTTATCTTTATAAGTATCTTCACCTACTGTAGGTTTATTTTTATTTTTATTCCCTTTTCCCTTATCCTTTACTTCCTTGTCCTTCTTCTCTTTCGCTTCCTTGTCCTTCTTCTCTTTCTCTTTCTTCTCTTTCGCTTCTTTCTCTTTCTTCTCTTTCTCTTTAGATTCAGACTTATTACTACTCGCTGCATGTGAGTGCTTGCCTGAATCCTTCCCTCCGTTATTCGGTTTCGCAAGCACCGATCCTGACATAAGGGTTGTTGCCACTATACACGACAACATAATCATCCAATACTTTTTCATGATGTAAACACGCCTCCTCTGTAAATATCTAGCTTATATATATATTTCGGTTACTTTTCTTCAAATCTTAATACATGATGCCACTTTTTTTTATAATAGGTTATATTCGTGTTTGAAACCTCCACTTGTTGGTTAACTAACTATAGGTTACATCATGATTGGTTTATTATTTTAACGTATCTTATACGGAATTTAAGGTGCTACTAAGGTTGTTCCGTTATACTAGCGATAACACGATGATGTAAAAAGAAATGACTACTCTATCTAAAAGATAACCATTTCAGCATTTTCATTTTTAGAAAAGAGGTATTTATGAAGAAGATCGTACTGGTCGGAACGATGGTTTTTGCTATAACTGTTAGTGGAGTTTCTTGGAATACACATGTAAGCGCAAGCCCTATTACACTACCCCTTATTACTACTGTTCCAGTTAAAGAAGACTTACTACACGTTCTAAATCTTTCTTCCGACGAAGAATTATATAATGCATTATATGAAGGTAATACGCTGGCTGAGGTTGCACATGATCGTAATGTTGATGTTCAGAAGATCGTTAACTTACAAGTTGCTGAATTAACGGCCCAGTTTGATCTACGTTATGCTAGTGGTAATCTCACTCCTCAACAATATGAAGAACAGAAGGCAGAGGTAAGAGATATTATTACAAAAAGTGTATACGGTCTATAGACAACACTTATATAGTAAAAAGGCACTGCCACAATCGGCAGTGCCTTACGTCTCCCTACATATATGCTCTATTTTCGTCCGTAATCGGCTTTAATCTCTCCCCACTCTTTCGTCTCCCACTTGCGTACCTTATTATCATATTGATTCATCTGTAGCCAATGTAGAGCTCGATCCACTAACCCCCATACTTCCTTCGTTGATTCATCTCGTTTCAAGGTTGTGGCAACTTGCTTCTCTCTCACCCATTTCAATGCTGTTCTAGAGTCGCTGTAGACTGTCTTGTTGCTTCCCTCTTTTTTCAAATGAGCTAAGGAATGTACTATCGCTAAGAACTCCCCCAGATTATTCGTACCGTTAGGAATTGGGCCTTTAGCGAATATAACTTCACCTGTCTGTGTATCGACACCCCTATATTCAATAGGACCTGGGTTCCCCCTTGTGCCTACGTCAACTGAAATACTATTATAATCAATCTCTTCTGATGACTTCTCGGATTCGGCCTTACTAGTCAGACTCTTCTTCGGTTGCACATGACCTTCTACCTTCTTCTTACCCCAATGTTGCTTCCATCCATCTCGATAAGCTTGTTCCGCTTCTGTCTTAGAGTCATATGACTTATATTTGGCATCTTTAAATTGAGCTACTTGTGATTGGCATTCAGGCCAGTTTGTGTAGATTCCCGGTGTGTTTCCCACCCATACGACATAATACTTTTGTTTCGCCACGACTACTCGTCCCTTCTTGGTCCGTTCAAACCCTACCTAATTATAAACGGCAAGCGTCTTAAGTGATAGATCGAACAATGATAGATAACCTTATATGTATAACCATAGATCGACTCGTCCATAAATATAGTAATACAAGTAGAGAAACTAATGAGGTGCGAGTCAATGGAAGAAGTTCATCTAGGTTTATTAACGGTAAAAGTCATCGTTGGCTTTTTCGCGTTATTTGGGATTGTTAAATTGACGGGAAGGAGCTCGATTAATCAATTAACACCTTTTCACTTTATCTTCGTATTAGGTTTGGGCGATTTATTTGCAACTACGATATACGATAATAAGGTGAAATTATTTCACTTTCTGTATGCATTGTTTCTATGGGCATTACTCATGTTAATCATCGAATTCATTACTTTAAAAAGGGAATCCGCACGCTTCCTATTAGTCGGTAATCCAGCGATTATTATCCGCGACGGTGTGTTGGATCGTAAACTCATTAAGAAGAACAAATTAGGTGTAAACCAAGTTCTGAGCATCCTACGACAAGCGAACGTTTTTTCAATACGTGAAATCAAATACGGCATATTAGAACCCAATGGTCAGATCAGTACATTATTAGTATCACAGTATCAGCAACCTAATAAACAAGATCTCTCTCTTCCAGAGAATCCAGTATATCTTCCTACCTCTCTGATCATAGATGGTGAAGTTTTATGGGGCAATTTGCACGCTTGTGGGTTCGATCAAGAATGGCTATCCAATCAATTAAGCGCTCAAGGATATACCCATGCGAAGGAGATATTCTTTGCCGAATGGTGGGAAGGTAAGGGCGTCCATATCAGCCCAAATAAAAGGAACTAAACCCTAGCAACACATGGGTTCGGCTCCCTTTTTTGAGGTAAAAGTCATGTCATAAAGTATGTTATATCTCTTACCCTCGTTTTCTTACGGGGATATATATATTCATTACTTCAGCGGTAGAAATATAGAAACAGATGTCCCGATTCCTACCTCACTAGTAATATCTATTCGTCCTCCATGGGAGGCGATAATGTTATGCACGATCATCATACCAAGACCGTTACCATCATCTTTTGTCGTGTAAAAAGGTTCCCCTATTCTTTGTAACACTTCGGGGTTCATTCCTTCTCCATCATCACGGAAGTTTATGCATTGAAAGGAATCTTCCATGTCAATAGAGATATGAATCTGTCCTCCTGAAGGTAAAACCTCCAGTGCGTTCCTAAGAATATTCAAAAAGACTTGCTTAATCTGGTTCCGATCGCATCGGACCATCATCTCTTGAATCGTCTCATTTACAATCGTGATATGATTTAAATTCGCTTGAAGTTGGAACATACTTAATACTTCTTTTAGAATCGTACTAGTATACTCTTTCGTGAACTGTGCTGCTTTTGGTTTACCCAGAATCAAAAAATCACTTACGATTAAGTTCATTCTCTCAAGTTCAGACATGATCAGATCGTAATGAAGTAGCTTTGAATCTTTCCCGGATATTTGAATTATACCCTTAACGGTTGTAAGCGGGTTACGAATCTCATGAGCAATACTCACAGCAACTTCACCTGCAAAGACTAGCTTTTCTGTATTACGTAACAATGCTTCTGTTCTTTTCATCTCGCTAATATTACGCAAAGTACCCACAATACGAATTAATACCTGTTGATCATAAATGGGAACCACATCTAACATATAGTAACGAATGGACCCTTTGACCTGTAAGGCTAACTCTACCCCAACACATGCCTCTCCTTGATCAATCACATCCTGAAAGAAATCCCCTATAAGAATTATATCAAATACGGAGCTATGTATATATTTATCTTTATCGTAATTATCCCAATCTAGCATCCTTAGGATGTTTTCGTTTACTTCTACAATTCTTCCGAGGGCATCTGTCACAATCACACCATAATAGTTCGTCTCTAATAATACTTGGTTCAATATATGATGTTCAGTATTCTGCCTGCGTAAGAGAATCTCACGCTCAATCGAATCCGCTAAGGTACTTATCAAAGCAAGCAAATTGGGATGAGCAAAATCAAGTCCCGCCATTAATGATAAAGTTCCTACAATTCGTTTTCCTTCATCACTGCGAATCGGTGCGGTACAACAAGACATGCACTGTAATACGGTATGATAATGTTGCTCACCATATATCTCAATCGGTTCTCTATGACGAATACTTAACGCTATCGCATTCGTTCCCACTTCTTCACTAAATTGTACACCTTCTTGAATACCAATCTGATTGGCAATGTCTATGATACTCGCGTCACCTTTGAAGTCAAGAATATAACCCTCACGATCCGTAATTGCGATCAAGTAAGGGTTCCCCGACGTAGAGGAAAGGAATTTATCAACAAAATAATTGATAACCTCCAATATTTCGCTATACATATATAGCTGTGTTTCTAGTTCCTCATTAGAGAATCGGTTCTTAAATATAGGTGGTTGATCTGGGACAAGCCCTAAGGCCATGCATTTTTGTTTCGATTCCTGAATTATCGAGTCAACATTCATTATATCAACCTTCATTCTATGCTATTCCTAATCCTTCTAAATCCTTCAGATCCTTCTAGATCTTTCTAGATTTCTTTCCTTTATTTTAACTCGCTAGTAGTACTTTCTCTATATAAATATTGGGTGAAGGGTATATTCATACGATTTAATTAGAAAATGGAGTGATTATACAGGTTAATCCTGGGTTATTTGACACCCATACTAATACACATTACATTGTAATCTTAGGGTGAATATGAACAATAGGAGAATCGAATGCAGCCATTTACACAACAAGTTATTGATATTATACAAGCTATACCAAAAGGTAAGGTCATGACCTATGGGCAGATTGCCGCATCTGCTGGAAGTCCACGTGGCGCAAGACAAGTTGTTCGAATTCTACACACGATGGGTGAGAAGTATGATTTACCCTGGCATAGAGTGATCAACGCCAAAGGAGAAATCGTTATCTCGGATGATGAGTCACGTTTCCTTCAACAAATGTTACTTGAAGAAGAGGGAATTATTCCGAATGTAGCAGGAAAAATAGACCTAACCATATATCGCTATCATGGCTAGGTCTCTCTGTTACGGCTATTAATCCTTCATATAAATGATGACAGCCGTTAAAGGTTCAATTGTAATGGAGTAATTGGTAAGTTGAAAGCCTGATTTCTTAGATATCTCCACTATTCCCGCTTCATCCTGATCAACTAAGATCTGTCCTGTCGTTAAATCCTCCTGCAGTGTGAGTCTTCTCGTTCTACTGTCTGCATTCACAAATACGTAATAGGTGCCTGTTCCATCTGTAGCCTGATTTTTATATCCAATTACTAGATCACATTTCTTAATTTCGGGTGACTTAATTGATGTAACGTTAGCGTTGATCAATTGCTGCGTACCCAGTCTAAACGCATTCGTAGACTTTCTTAGTGCAATCAGGCCTGATGTATATTTCCTTGTTGTATGATTCACTGGATACTGATCAGCATCCAACGCCTTAGCCCAATCAAACATATTGATGGCATCCGATGAATCGAATGAATCATGAACGAAATACCCGAATATCTGACCTTTTTCATCCTCAAAAGCATTATATTTCTGTTCTGGCACACCAAATGCCTTCCATTGTTTCGTTCGACCATATTCTTGTCCGGCATGGAGAAAAGCAGTCCCTTGAGAAGTTAAGATTAGCGTATTTCCAAGTCTTATGCGTCTGTGTATCTCTAAATCGTTAGCCGATACACTTGGATCTTTCTTAATGGATTGTGCAATCACATCATACAACGTAAGGTTGTCATGCGCCTCAATATATTGCACGATGTCCACTGGACTATCTGTAGGGATATTAGATGGTTGTGCCTTAATGTTATTGAATATAACAGCAATTTCTCTCGGCCCACCTGTAAGAAATCTGGGTTCACCTTCAAGACCATAGCCTGATTTCAATTCATTTCTAACCTCATCGGAGAATACGCCTACGCTATCTGTTTGGTCCATCCAGTCTTGAGTAGCACCTTTCCCAGCAAGTGTAGGTTCCGACAAATGTCCTTGAAAAGTTCTCCATCCTTCACCAATGAATAAGGCGTTCGCATTAATCTCTGCGGCGGCATCGTAGGCTTCCTGCACAGCCTCATAAGTTGCATCCCCCATCATATCCCAGCGCATACCATCAATTTTATATTCATTAAACCAATACTTCACGGAATCAACCATCAGTTTCTTCGCCATCTTCCGATTCGTAGCAAGATTATTGCCAAACCCACCGATAAACTTGCCCTCTGCATCCTGCCATGCATAATAGTTCGGAACAATATGATTCAGGAAGTCCGCTAGAGCCATATGTGTGTATATCACATCTAGGATGACACCCATGCCCGCTTCATGAATGGCATGAATTAATGCCTTCAGCTCTTTCACTCTAAGCTCAGGATCGGTTGGGTCTTCGGAATATGCACCATCTGGTGAGAAATAATGATGTGGATCGTATCCCCAATTGTACTCATTGTCTACAGCTGAGTAATCTAGTTCTCTATTGCCCATCGCCGCCTCATTCCCATAATACCAGGCCATGACAGGAAGCAATTGAACATGTGTAACCCCTAGGGATTGGATATAATCAAGCTTATCTTTAAAAGCATTAAAGGAACCCCATCTGGCATTCAATTCACCCTCAATGGAAGGATCAGCAGTAAAGTCCCGGATATGCACTTCCCAGATAATCGCATCACATCGCGTCTTATACCCCTCAATACTCGCGAAATTGAACTGTTCAGGATTCGTATCACTCAAATCGACGATTGCAGCCTTACCTATTCGATCTCCATCAGGACCTGGCTTACCTGTTGTATCTATCCTACATATAGCCATTGATTTCGCATAAGGATCAAGGACTTGTCGAGTCTGACCGTTATTTGTTACTTCATATTGATAAAAGTATCCTCGAAGATCTGTAACGCCTAGATCCATAGGCTTAATATTTACAGACCATACACCTTTCGCTCCCATCGTTAAGTTAACACTGCCAATAAGCTGTGTCGCATCATCTTTGTCATATAGATTAGCCCTAACCTGACTTGCAACAGGCGCCCAAATTTTGAATGTTACCCCATCTTTTCCATACGTTGCTCCAAGGTCATTTCCCTCATAAGAGTACAATTGATCGAGTATTCTCCAATCTGTAGAACTTACACTAGATACGTTTACCTTGTCGGAACAATCATTAACCTTTACAGAATCTATATTACCTTTAGCAGCATTCGTCTTCACTGCATCCCTCGAGTTACTTGTTAATCTTGCATTGTCCGTTCGGGTTGACTTTCTATGACTACTTGGCTTTTGAAATTCATTCTTCAAAGTCTGTCACTCCATTCCACCGATCATAGGTTTATAACTAGCAAGCATCCTCAATTTATGAGAAAGATATACTTCATTCAGCTATTCTTCAATCATCAGAATTTCCCGAATCTCCTGCTCCGTCAGAACGGACAATGCTTGTTGACCCGGTTGAATCACTTCATCGATTAAATTTTTCTTCTTCTGCTGTAGCTCGTACATCTTCTCTTCCACAGTCCCTTGTGCAACGAGGCGAATTACTTGGACGACTTTCTTTTGTCCGATGCGGTGTGCACGGTCAGCTGCTTGTTCTTCCACAGCAGGGTTCCACCATAGATCATACAGAATAACCGTGTCCGCTCCGGTCAGGTTCAGTCCGGTCCCCCCTGCTTTTAAGGAGATGAGGAACAAGTCATGTTCTCCTTCATTAAATCGATCACATAACTCCACACGCTCAGAGGCAGGTGTTTGCCCATCCAAATAGAAATAGGGTACTCCCTGTTTCCCCATTTCTCTTCGGATTAAGCCGAGCATCTCTGTGAATTGTGAGAATACTAGCATACGCTTACCCGCGCTCCGACATTCCTCAATGAGTTCCAAAAGCTGCTCGAACTTGGCTGAGCTTCCCGTATACCCTTGAACGAATAACACCGGATGACAACACAATTGACGTAGTCTCGTTAAACCCGCTAGAATCTTGATTCGATTCTTCTGAAAGCTCTTCTCTTTCAGATGTTTCACCGTCTCATGTTTCAGTTCAGCAAGATATGCCACATATACTTTCTTCTGATCGGGGAGCAATTCAGATACCTGTATGGACTCAATCTTGTCAGGTAGTTCCTTCAACACATCACCCTTTAGACGCCGAAGCAAGAATGGACGTATTCTCTTAGCTACATGGTCACGTGAAAGGTTCGCAAAGACCTTCCTGCTCGTAAATAACTCTGGAAATACTACGTCAAAAACAGACCATAACTCATCAATCGAATTCTCTACAGGCGTTCCTGTGAGTGCAAATCGATGTCTAGCTTGTATTCTTCGAACGGTCTGTGCGGTCTGAGTGGCATGATTCTTAAACATCTGTGCCTCATCCAAAATCAACGTATGAAATGTTAATCCCACATAATATTCGAAATCCCTACGTAGTAGCGGATAGGAGGTGATGAGAACATCCACCCCTGAATTTCTAGTTATCTCTCTACGGCGTTCTTCTTGGGTACCATCCAGAATCATTACGCTCACTTCGGGTGCAAATCTCTTCAACTCATTGCGCCAATTGTATACAAGAGATGCTGGAGCAACGATGAGAGTAGGTAACTTCTCACTTCTAATCTCGGGTAAGACGGAGACGATGAATGCAATGCTTTGAATGGTTTTGCCAAGTCCCATATCATCTGCTAGTACTCCCCCGAATCGGTACTTAGCGAGCGTCTTCATCCATTGATAACCGTATTGCTGATAATCTCGAAGGACTGTACCCAACTTCTCAGGTAGAGGATAGTCCATCAGATCGGGATTGCGCATGTTCTCAAGAAGCCGACGAAATGATTTACCCAGTTGGACTGTCTTCCCTGTATCTTGGTAGTCTACCAACTGAAGTCCATGAATGATGGGAAGTCTGAGCTCAGGTCCAGTCATTTTGCCTGTACCAATGCCCGCTTCGTTCATAAAACGTAACATTTCCTGAAATTTCTCACCTTCTAGGGGTACAAATGCACCATTGGGTAGTCGGTGATATTTACTTTTCTCCTCCAGAGACTTCAATAGATGACGGATTTCTTGTTCAGGAATGCCATCGATATCGAACTTAAATTCTAGCCAATCATGTCTTGAATCCATATCTACTGTGACCTTCGGAGTCGTAAGGCCAGGATGCATCTGCGCTTTAACAGCAGAGGTAGCAAAGATCTCAACACGCTTTTGTAGTTGGGGAACAATGTGATACAAGAATTCATACTCTGCATCTTCATCCGCTAAGAAATACCCCATGTCCGTCTTTGTGAAGGCACTTTGGTCCATGAGATCCAGAATTTCCGTTTCCCGATCGCCATCACGTATAAGAATACGGTCGTCTCCTTCGTGCTGATTGTTCTCCTCCTCCAGAGGATTAAGGATGAGACCTCCATATTGGAACTCCATCGAAGCTAGCAGTCGACCTTTGACTCGATCTAAGTACAACTTAGCTTTCAAAGGTGTGCGAACCATACGTTCAGACACTGCCTTTGCGATATGAACACTACCGATCTTCATCAAACCCGGGATAACTTTTTCCATAAATAAGTCTAGTTGCTCCTGTGCGATGGGTATCTGCTGTTGATGGGATATCTCAAGCATATGTTTCAACTCCGCAAGACGTTTGATTTCTTCATTAGGTAATTTCACTAACCTTCCATCAAATAAGACGACGTCATATGATTCCATAATGGTAATCTTGTCTAAGCCTTCAATGTCCATATAATAACCTTTTCCAGCTGTATGATTTAGTTCGAACTGAATTGGGATCGTCTCATCCGATACTGAAATTCCATCTTTAACAAAATGCCCTTGCGCTAACTTAACCGTTGGTGCCTTCAATAGAAGTAGAAGTAGATCATCCCAGTAGATCGGTGGAATCATCAATAACCGGTTCCTCTGATTCGCTTCCATAATGGCAAGCTCTTGGTATATCTCTTCACTGTTATTAATAGCAATTAGATGGCGAATGATGTCATCATTCTCTTTAGAAAAGCAGTGAATTTCCGGATCATACGTGAAATGATTGGAGAACATATGCGTCTCCTCGCGTTCAATTCGGTCAAGCAATTCCCTTACGTTCTTCACGACATACAATCGTGCAGGTCCAATCTTCATTTCTAACCCGAACATGTACTTCCGGTATCCGTTATATATCGATTTACAGGTGAATTCTATATCAAGTGGGATTCTTGAATCGAAGTATTTGCGCTTATAGCTTGGACGAATGCTCTTCTCCGTAAATAACTCCAACATAAAGTTGGTCAGTTGTGTTTCTCCCTCAGATCCTTCCTCTAATAACCCATCTTCCTTCTCACTCTGATGCTCTATATCATGAATATTTAATAGCACCGCAGCGATATGTTGGCAATATAGATCATACGAAGATAATGTAGGACACGTACATTCTGCAAACACATCACCGGCAGCATTAGTTCTAACCGTAACCTGCTCGGTGCTTTTTCCTTTAACAATCGCTGTATACAATCCAGTCTCAGAATCTGTATATGTAAACGTCACTTTTCCTGTTTGGTAGTAAGCTTCCCCTTTATCATAGGAGCTCTTACCGCACCACAGCCTTATACTGCTTGGGGTCAACTGCATAGTCATTTATCTTGCTCCTCCTGACGAAAAGGGAATTGTATTCTTATCTATGATAACAGAAATCCACTGCCTCTTTCTGCGTATGCTCTTGGATCCCAGAAAAAACCGGTCCCACAAAGAGAACCGGAATCACAGCTTATAGATCATCGTAAGGGTTGGGTTATCCAACAAATTGCATTAACAATTGGTTAAACTTCTCACGTTCTTCCCAAAAAGCACCATGCCCACTATATTGAAAGGGGACAAGCTGTGAATTCCTAATAGCTTTATTTACCTCTTGTGCCTGTGCAAATGGGATTACTTTGTCATGAATACCATGAATGATTAACGTAGGAACGTGTATTTTATCAAGATCATTGAATAGATTCTCATCTCTCAGTGTGACTATGATCGCCGCTGTAGACCACCCTGCTGCTTCTAATCCCATTTGAAAGAACCAATCGGAGAATCGGTGTGTTATATATTGAAAGAAAAAGGTGTTTGTTACTTCCTCAATCATATTAGGACGATCATTATACGTTTTGGTCAGCAATGTATTAGCGGTTTCTTTGGTAAATCCCGTGGGTGCTGCTGCATCGATTAGGACAAGTTTCGATACGCCGAAGCCTTGATACCGGGACATATAACGAATCGCAATAGCTCCCCCTGTCGAATGACCCGCAATCGTAATGTTCTGTAATTGTAATGCCCCAATAACTGCTCGAAGATCGTCTGCCAATCGGTCAAAGTTGTACCCATCTATCGGTTTATCTGATTTACCGAACCCTCTCCAGTCAATGCCAATACACCGATAGCCCATAGCAGGAAGAACATCGAATTGATACTCAAACTGCTTGTGACTCAAAGGCCAACCATGTATAAATAGTATCGTCTTCTTTCCGCCCGAATTTACATCTTCAACATAATATTTCACACCTTGTTCTACCGTTACAAAATAGCCCATGCCCATTCCTCCGTTTAGCGAATTTCTCAATTCTTATAGGCTATTCACTTTAGGAAGTATAGGTGAATACCTACGCTCAAATGTGAGATCTCTCTAAACGGGGTGAGGCATATCGTTTTCAACAAACATTCTCGTAAGTTGCTGCTACGTACTCCTTCGTTTTCCCCAAGTATTGATTATAGTTTAGAGCTATTTCTTCTGGCACACGTAAATCATTTCATAACTGTCATTGGTGATCGCTGTTTTATTCCAATCCTTATATACATGCACAATCTCAAATCCATGACTAGATAATACCCGTTCCATTTCCTTCGGATATACATATCTCAAGCTGATGTTTGTTCTATTCTCATCTACTACTTCACCATCTTCATTCTTGTATCTTCTTATCGTTGTGTAATGTTGAATCTGCTGAAGGGAGTCATAATGACTAATCGTGTATAGGTCAACTTCCTGCTGCTTCTCCCGATCTCTATAGGTTCTCCAATACTCTTCTGTATTCGGTTGTAGTAATTCTTCTGCACTTGGAAACCTGGTTCCAAATATAAAGATTCCTTCACTTTCTAAGTGGTTACATACCGAGGTCAACAGCTGGTCTTGAGATTCGTTTGTATGAAAGTGTTGAAAAGAGTTGCCGACCATATAAATCATTGAACTTGTTATATTTAAGTGAAGATTAGTGCAATCTTGCTCTACCCATTGAATGGGTAAGTTCAGCTGAGATGCCTTCTTGTGCGCATGTTCTAACATCCCGCTATGTATATCAATGCCCATCAACTTGTATCCTTTACTTGCTAATGGCATTGTAACTCATCCTGTTCCACAAGCCAGATCAATAATAAGGCCGGCAGATTTCTTGGTAGCCCACTCAGATAGGAACGGAACCTCCCCTATATATGAGTCATTCTCTATATCGTACTGAATAGGATTATCGTATTCCTCTAGGTTATCTAACAGCCTTCTTTTCTTCATATCCATCTCCATTTCTAGTATTTACTCGTTACACATTTAATAGGTTCTTTTTTTAAGGCTACTCTATTACTTTTCTCGAAACAAAATAGGATTGATTGAAAAGAAATAGATATCTTTATTGGTATCGGTCGTTTTTAGTAAACTCTTTAATCAAACCTTCAACGGATCTTCAGTTTCAATTCAGTTAATACCCTTATCATGACTAATAGATATTACATACGGGTAGTGCAAACATTTGAAGATATTGAAGGAGTGTAACACCCATGAAAATTAGAACCATTAAAAAACGAAAGCTATTCATTGCAATGATTGTACTCCTTGTTGTCATAGGAGCCATAGTATACAAACTTGCTGACCGTTATTTAATAGAACATGTAGAAGTTGTCGTTCAGAATGAAGAGTCTACAGACAGTAAACCAGCTTCTGTTGCTGCGAGTAATGTCCATGCTAAGGTTGATGACCATAGTTATACCAGTGACAATATCGAGATCAAGATTAATCAAATGCAGACGGGTTCTGGATCCGATCAAATTACTTATTATGTCGCGGATGTCGTTCTTAAAGACTCAAGTAACCTACTCTCGGCTTTTGCCGATAACCAATTCGGGCGCAACATTATAGAGAAGACCTCTACCATAGCTGATGACAACCATGCGATATTTGCGATAAACGGCGATTATTACGGTTTCAGAGATGACGGTGTGATTATCCGAAACGGCACTATATACCGTGATAGCCCGGTAAGAACTGCCCTAGCATTATTCAACGACGGTACGATGCAATCCTTTGATGAAGAGGAACTAACGTCTACTTCCTTACTCGAACGGGGAGTGACCAACACTCTTTCTTTTGGACCCACGCTGATTAAAGACGGTGTAATGATTGATAACTTTGACAATCTCAAAATCGACACCAACTTCGGAAACCGTTCCATTCAGAATTCGAATCCAAGAACAGGAATCGGTATGATTGGTCCTAATCATTATATATTTATCGTCGTTGACGGACGTAAGGAAGGTTACAGCAAAGGCATGAGGCTGACTGGGTTCGCTCAGGTATTCGCAGATCTAGGTTGTACCGAAGCCTACAATCTAGACGGTGGTGGTTCATCGACGATGTACTTCATGGGCGATGTCGTGAACAATCCCTTAGGCAAAGGGAAAGAACGCGGTGTTAGCGACATCCTTTACATAAGAGAGGTCAACTAACATGACTATCCTTATACCCTCTTATGAACCGGATGAAAGATTACTATTGCTAATAATTCAACTAAAGGTTCAGACAGATGTAGACATACTCATTGTTGATGATGGTAGCGGAGAGCTCTACCAAGACATTTTTAAATTGATAGAATCATCTGGTTGTACGGTCTTGCATCATCAGACCAATCAAGGCAAAGGCCGTGCACTCAAAACAGGCTTTCAGTATTTAAAAGATATTGGGGAGCAAGGTAACGTGATCTGTGCGGATAGTGATGGGCAACATCATCCTCAAGATATTATGAGAATTTCTCAAGCGCTTGACGAACCTGGCTGTCAGCTGGTGCTTGGAAGTCGATCTTTCAGTGGTAACGTTCCCCTTCGTAGCCGTTTTGGAAACACGCTTACTCGGAAGGTGTATGCTTTCACCACAGGCATTAAGGTTCACGATACACAGACCGGACTTCGTGGATTTCCTGCACATATGCTGGACTGGTTGTGTCGGATTTCAGGAGAACGTTTTGAATATGAGATGAACATGTTGTTAGGAGCTCATAAAGAAGGATACGCCATTGATGAAATCTTTATTGATACCATCTACTTAGAGGATAATAAGTCCTCTCATTTCCGACCACTAGCCGACTCCATCAGAGTATATCTCCCTATACTTCTATTCAGTGCCTCATCCCTCCTATCTGGGATTCTAGATTTCGTTCTACTTCTTCTGCTCCAGTATTTCACGACTAATCTATTCCTATCGGTACTGTTGGCTAGAGTCTGTAGCTCCATCTTCAACTTTACGATGAATAGAAGGGTTGTTTTTACTAAAAATATAAGTTCCACACTTTCAACCGCACTGACCAAATACTTTGCGCTTGCCATACTAGTACTTCTATTAAATTATGGGGTTTTATATGTGTATCATGAACAAATAGGTATTCCTCTAATCCTAGCCAAACTGTTAACCGAAGCTACCATCTTCATCTTCAGCTATTGGGCTCAACGAAGATATGTATATTAAAAAAATCAAAGAAAGGGTTCTTCGATTTTAACGAAGAACCCTTTCTTTGATTAATAGATAGATTATGCCACGCAATGATTCGTTTACATTTTTAATTTTTAGCATATTTGGTCATGACTACATTACTATAATCTTTCTTACTGGATAACGTAAAAATTCAAATTTGTTTCTCTATCAAAATAAATACTTATGTAATGTTTATTCTGTATAGTAAAGTAGAGCCCATTTCTACACGCGAATGTCGATAATAGGTTGAAGGTTTTTTTGTGCTTGTATGTCATTACTTTTGTTCTTGTCATTATCCTGATTCTTCTTATTTGTATTATCAGCGTTCAAAGGTTCATCGGATACAGATAGCTCCTTCTGATCTTCAACCTCTTCAGTGACGACTTTCTTGTCATCGTTCTGGATACTATCTTGTGTGGATTCAATCTTTTCACTTATTTTACGATCCAATTCAGCAATCTTCTTATCTATGTCCAGTGCTTGTTCGGTTTTCGATTTATTGACTGTCAATTCGAGATTTTTTCTCATTTCCGATTTGCCTGGGTCACCGGGTTCATTCTCACCTCCAAGAAGATCTCTTCCTTTTCTTACTTCATGATTAAGAGTGTCAGTTTCCACTTTCAGTGATCTACGTACACTTGCCATTTTGCTCAATTGGTCATGTAGATTGTTAGCTTGTAAAATCTTTTCCATAGAAATACCTGAGATATCTTGCTTACTTGTATCCATTTCGATTTTTTTACTAGAATCCTCCTTTTGAGAAGAATCACTCTTGTCAGTTTTACTAGCCTCAGTCTTCTCCATTCTTTTCTGCATAATTTGAGATTCAAGTAACTGCATATCCATGGTTAATAATTTAATTCTTTCATCTTTTTGTTCAGAGTTCATTTTTTCATCTGATCTAACAGTAGCGATTTTTTCATTAATAATTCCTTTTTGATTAATTAGCTGTTCAATCTCCCGGTCAATGGGTGACATAATATTCGCTCTAGACTTTACAGGTGGTGTAGACTGCGATCTACTTGAAGTACTTGAGGTACTTGAAATTTGTGCCATTTAAACACTTCTCCCTATAATAAAATGGTAAATTTTTCTTTACTATTATATTATCGGATATTTTCCATACAAATATGAACATTTTATCAAGAATCTGTTGAGTGACTACTTTTTGCGGCAATTGCAATTACCAATATATATTCAATACTTCATTTGTATCATGGACAGACGGTTCGTCCTTCCGCTCGATGTTCTAGACGATACTCTGTCGGGGTGACGTTGAACTTTTTACGAAATAGCTGTGTAAAATGCTTCACATCCTGATATCCTACCCGTTCCGAAATATCCGCTAACTTAAGCTGGGGATGGAGTAATAATTGCTTGGCTTGCTCCATGCGTAAATGAATCACATATTCTTTAAACCCGGACCCTGTCTTCTGTTTGAACAATTGGCTAAAATACACGGGATTCAAATAAACAATCGAAGCAACCCTCTCCAACGACAAGTCAGAATTATAATAGGTTTTAATATATTGCAGAGCTACCTCAATGACTTGGCTACCTCCCGTTGCATAATACTCGAATTCATGAGAAATCGAATCTTGATGCATCCGTTGTACTTCTGTAGGAATGACACTGAAGTCGCACATGACTTCGGTATGCAGAATTTGAAAAGGTACTCTTAAATACTTTTTCAAATGAATACGGAGCTCTTCCAACATGCCCTTCATGCTTATCGTTTCATTCATTGTAATAAGTCCTAACAGACTTTTAGCATCAAAACTTGTAGCAAACCCTTTACCATGATGATTAATCAATTCAGTGAGTACATTATCAATGATAAAATGCTCTAGGTGTACCACTCTGTCACTTTCCATCTTCACCATGATGAGTTGAAAATGTGGGTGATCCACGATGACCGAAGCCATATCCATGCCCCCGATGTCCAGACCTGAAGCCCAACGCTGAAATACTGCAGCACGCAGAAATTTCAAGTTTGTCTTCAGCAATTTGGATTCCTTGACCATCTCTACTTCAAATCCAATGCTACGCTCAAGTTTACCGATCATCTCAAGCAACATTTCTTTCCCTATCGGCTTAAGCAGATACTCCACCGCGCCTAGACGGATTGCTTCCTTAGCATATGCAAATTCAGAGTATGCGGAAATAATCACCCATTTGATATGTGGGTAACTTGCTTTAGAGAACTGCATTAATTCTAGACCCGTCATACCCGGCATAAGGATGTCTGTCAATACAATCTCAATAGGAAGACTTCGGAGCAGTTGTACGGCCTCCTCTGGATTCGCAGCCAGATATACGTTGTATTGTGGATATTCCTTGTCAATCGTCCGTTTAATGCCTTCCCGGATGGCGGATTCATCATCCACGATGAGAATATTTATCTTCATGACCTCCTTGTAACGGAATCGGTATCACAATGATAACGGTCGTTCCCTCCCCTTTTTGACTCTCCACACGGAGGCCATAAGCTGCTCCAAATAGCATATTGATTCTGGCATGAACATTATGTAGTCCGATCCCCCTCCTCAGTCGGTTAGCCGATTCCACAATAAGGACATTCGGATTTATTTTAAGAGATGCTCTAATCTGGCATAACAGTTCTTCCTCCATGCCTAACCCATGATCTGTAATTCTAATATGGAGTTCATGACTATGTTGTACTGTAGATACCTGTAACTTACAAGGAGTACCTAGCGGTTCCAAGCCGTATTTTATAGCATTCTCAATGATTGGCTGAAGGGTTACCTTCGGTAAAATAACATCGAGCCATTGTTCATTCACGTTGATCTCCGTCTGAACCCGATCATCTAGACGACTCTTAATAATGGTTAGATAATGACGAATGTGTTCCAACTCTTGGCGGAGCGTTGTTTGCGAAGCTTCCTCCCAGTCACTGCTATATCGAAACATATGTGAAAGAGACAAGATCACGCGACTTAACTTTTCATTTCCCTTCTCATCTAACATCCAGTAAATCATATCTAATGTATTATATAAAAAATGGGGGTTCACCTGTGATTGAAGGGCCTGCAACTGAGCATTCTTCTCGCTGACCGAGGAAATCTTGATCCGCTCAATAAGTTCATCCATCCGATGTACCATCCGGTTAAAGGAAGAGACGAGACTATTGATTTCCTCAAATGAATTCACGTTAACAGATCCACTGAAATTCCCCAATTCAACTTTCTTCATCTCTCGAATCAGTAACTTCAATGGCGAAGCAATCGTTCTAGACACGAGCGAAGCCAAGGCTGTAGATACAGCGATCAGAGCAAGAAGCACAATTCCTAAATACAATCGAGTCTGATTAATCTCAGCATTTAGATCACTCTTCGGTGTCATGCCGTAAATCGTCCAATCTGCAATGGAGGTCTTCGCAGCTACAATTAATTGATCAGAGTCATCATCAACGAGAATCTCATGATCTGGAGAGGGCTTAGGAAGATTGGTAAATACGGGCCATTCGTCCTCTTGCTGTTCCTTGCTTGCGATAACTTGGTCATCTTTTTCCGTAATAAACACTTTCGTGCCAGGACTAATACTGACATTCGATAATGCTTCTTTAATAGGAGAGGGATCCGTCTCAATGATAATCATTCCTATGGACTTATAATTAGTTAGATCGTACAATTTCCTACCAAATACAAATACCGAATCTTGTTGCATCGTATTAATAGGAGATCTAGCATAGAATCCAAGCCAGACCATATCACCCGAAGACGCTTTCAATTTGCTATACCAGTCCATTTGAGCATAATTAATGTCAATGACACCCGCGAACTGTCTTTCATAACTATATACCTTACCCGCGTCCGTAATGATATGAATCCCTACAATCTCCTTACGGGAATAGTACGCTGCACCAATAATATTCGTTATCGTGCGCTCATTGGTGACTGAGACCACGGGATTACTAGAAGTCTCTTGGAGTAATCGAGTTAATTCATAATTACCATTTAAAGACTTTGTGACACTGTTATACCCCTCAAGCATCAAATTAAATAGACCCGCTGTTTGAGAAATGTTCTTCTCAGCAATATCACTTATTTTTGAATGGATAATATCTAACGTACGTGTATAGTAAAGGAAACTGACGAGGATAAGAATACCGGTCATACAAGTCAAAAAAAGTAGAAAAAGACGGTTATGAATAGAACGGAATCCTCGAGCCAAACCTGTTGTCCCCCTTCACCCGATTTCTTCTCATTTTATCATAATACCGACTTTATCATGATTAACCTTTAACAGCTCCAGCTACCATACCCTGTGTAATCTTGTCTGCTAATAAGAAATAGATAATGATCACGGGAAGTGCACCTAATACTAAAAATGCCCCAATAGCTCCATAATTCACGGAATACTGTCCGACAAAACTATTTACACCAAAAGGTAGTGTCTTCAAGCTATTTGAAGAAATAAATATGGATGCCATAATATATTCATTCCAAATGTTAATAAACGTTAGAATACACACTGTCATAATAGGTGGAATCGAAATGGGTAACATAATATTCCAATATACACGAATTATACTAGCCCCGTCCATGATTGCCGACTCTTCAATCTCGCCCGGAATTGACTTCATAAACCCATTAAGAATAAATATAGCAATCGGCATGGAGAATGCGATATACGGAAAAATAATAGATAGATGTGTATTCAAAATGTGCATATTCTTAAAGATAATCATTAATGGTAATAACGTCGCTTGCATTGGAATCATCATTCCGATAAGAAATAGTAATAGCACCAATTGCCCATACCGCCAGCGGAAACGGCTTATCGCAAAAGCAGTTAGAGAGCTCAATATAATGACACACGTCATCGTTAACGTTGTAACAAAGACACTGTTCCATAAATACCGAAAGTAATCCCCGCCTGAAAATGCAGAGACGTAATTGCTCCATTGCGGAGATTGCGGTAGTGAGAAGAAGCTCCCAGAGAG
Organism: Paenibacillus sp. Y301; assembly: GCF_059445505.1. Classification (NCBI taxonomy): domain Bacteria; kingdom Bacillati; phylum Bacillota; class Bacilli; order Caryophanales; family Paenibacillaceae; genus Paenibacillus; species Paenibacillus sp. Y301. Next base: position 21,995 of record NZ_JCAIUL010000014.1, read on the forward strand.
TATCTCCTCATTTGTTTTGAATGAGTACAAGAATAACCACAACAAAGGATAGACTTGTGTCACAACTAACACAGACAAGAACAGAAGAACGATTCCCTTCGTCAAAGAAAATCGTCTGCGCTTGGGTTCGGTCTTTACATGTCGTAAAGTCGTGACCTGTGATGTATTCATATCGATTTTCCTCCTTTACGTGAATCGTTTCTCTATTTTATTAAAAATAACATTAATAACGACCGTGGCAATTAGACACACAGCAACTAGAAATGAAGCAATCGAGCTACCATAGCCATACTGCATAGACTTGAACGACATATTATACATGTGTGTAGAAATCACATCCGTTGTATTAGCAGGGCCTCCGCCCGTCATGACCATGACCATATCGAAGGCCTGCAGTGACCCAATAAATGCTAACACAATGGAAATTTTAAAAATGGGGATAATCATAGGAAATGTAATGTAACGATCAGCCTTAAATCCTTCGGCCCCGTCGATTCGGGCTGCTTCGTAAATTTCAGTTGGAACATTCGATATCCCTGTAAATTGAATGAGTGTATGATAGCCCAAGTACTGCCACAAAGCCACAAAGTATAAAGAATACATTGCTACTGCGGGTTCGGTTAACCAAGATCTTGACCAGGATTCCAACCCAACAGTGATCAAAACCTGATTCAACATCCCCCCCATAGATGCAGGGTTGTATATGGTTTTCCATAACTGCCCGATGATAACCACAGATAGAATAACAGGTAAAAAGTAACTTGAAACTAAAAAATTCGGTTTACGAACAAATCTTCGAAGCAAGATCGCTATAAACAATGCAAGTGGAATCTCTGCCATTGAAAAAACAGAAAACATAAATGTCCTCTTTACAGACGGCCAAAAAATAGGATCATGGAAAAATAAATTTTTAAAATTGTCCAATCCTATAAATGTTGATTCCCCTATCCCGTTCCAATCTAATAAGCCACTATATAACGATACGACAATAGGGATGAATACAATTCCGAAATATATAAGCAAGCAAGGTAATACAAACGCTGTAATGGTAAGACGAGATACCTTGAGAACGTTCACACCGTATTCCCTCCTTCTGACTATTAAGATAGATATAAAGGGAACAGCAAGTGTTCCCTTCATAAATGAGTTAGTTTAACTATTTATTATTAGCTTCAAACGCTGCTTGGTGTTCTTTCGCTACTGCAGCCGAATCTACTTTCTGCACAAACAAGTTTTGAATACTATTTAAATGAACTTGTGCTGTACCTGGATTCATGGTGTTATCAAACGCCAAGTCTCCACCTTTTACTTCTTTAAATAGACTCAGTACTTCCATCGCCATATCGGAATAACCAGCCGCCTTAAAGTCTCCATCTACGATCTGACCAATCCCAACTGCTCCCTTAGCTATAAATGCTTCTTTAGGGAAGTTCAACATGAACCAATTCAAGAAATCTTTTGTTTCTTGCAAGTGCTCGCTATCCGCAGAAATTGCAAATGCACTACCCGGTGCTAACATGAACTCATTCGGATCACCTTTACCAGCGATTGTAGGGAATTTGAATACACCTACTTTTCCATTCACAGAGGATGTTTCAATACCACCTGTTGCCCATGTTCCCATGTAGTACATTGCTGATTTACCTGTTTTAAATAGGTTCTCCCCAGCATTATAATCAAAGGAAGTTGCACCATCCTGGAATGCGCCAGCTGCAACTAAACTCTCGAATGAATCGACTGCTTCTTTAAATGCGGGATCATCGAAGGTCTTCTTCTTATCTACAACATCTTGTAAGAATCCTGGTCCGTTTGTGCGAAGCAACATATTCATGAACAAAAAGGACCCTGTCCAAGAATCTTTTTCACCGATAGCGATCGGTGTAATTCCTTTTTCTTTGAGCGTTGCTACGACTTTTAACATATCTTCAAACGTCGTTGGCACTTCTACGCCAGCTTTATCAAAAAGTTCTCTATTATAGTAGACGACACCGATGTTATTACCATCTGGAAGAGCATATATGTTGTTATCAAAGCTATACCAATCTAAAAGTCCTTCTTGGAACGTATCCTTCAAGCCATTTTGATCCAACATATCATTCAATGGTGCAAATAAACCGGCATCAACAAAAGGTTGCATTTGAGCAGCAGGGTTCACGATCGTAATGTCAGGAACCTCTTTCGATGCTGCCTGTGTCTTTAATTTCAATTTCTGTTGATCTGTATTAAGTGAATCAAGTTCGATCTTGATGTTTGGATGTTCTGTTTCGTATTGCGTCACGAGCTTCTTCATCAGTTGATTCTTAGGATCAGTCGTATCCGGGTAGATGTTCTGGAATGTAATCTTGATATCCTTTTCTACAACCTTTTCAACGACCTTCTCCGGTGTCTTATCCGTCTCATTACTTGCAGTATTACCTTTATTGTCTTTGGAACCGTTTCCACAAGCAGCTAAACCAAATACCATTGTTGCTGCAAGAACCAGACTACATACTTTTGATACATTTGCCATTTTATTCACCCCTTATAAGTGTATATTTTTATTATGGGGATAATTTCCACATTTGAGGAGGTGTTAAATTTAGGATATAGGGTTGCTTTTTACAGATACATTGGATTAACCCTCACCACTGCAGAATAGAATCGATACATTCAATCTAGCCCTTATGTAAAAAAACACCGTGTAACCAGCTAATGCAGTTCACTGGTTAAATGGTGTTTTCTTTAAACCTATCTAATTAACCGAATCTAGGTGTTGATCTGAATGACTTCTTGTCCCATCATTTCAAATCGTAAATTGAGGTGCAAATATTACAGTCCTCCTACACCATGCTCGGAAAGAGGTGTAATCTGACCTCCAGCTCCAGGACCTACTGGATGAGTGAGTCCAATAACAATCATAAATACAATTAACAGACCGAATATTCCCTTTTTCATTTTACATTTCTCCTTCTTTCAATATTATATTTGTATACTCTATCTGTGTATCTCCTGATGCTAAATGTCTGAATTGCTCGAATACTTTAACACATCTAGTAAAGCATGTGTCACTATGTATTCTAATGGAGGTTTCCAAACTTTGTAATATCCACTTTAATCCAATTTCATACCGTTGCCTGCGTAGATGATAAATAGCTAATTCTATGAGAAACTTAAGACAACGATCCATACTTAATGGTTGAGAGTACTCACCAGCTAACCGATTCGATTCACCATAGAAGGAAATATGATCTTCAAATTGAATAAGCATCTCATCTACATCCATACCATATATATTCGCTGCTTCAGTGATCATAAGAAGCCCTGGCAGAATCTCCTCTTCGTTCTCACTCATATATGATACATATTGAGGCAATGCATCCCATTCTCCTTGCCTTATTCTATAAATGCATGTGTTCGCTTCGCCCCACTTCTGAAACTTAACCCTATACTTAACCGCATCTTCTTCACGTTCTTCTGACCAATCCATATTGATATATAATAAAGTGTACTTATTCGCTACTTCATAGTTTTTAAATCTGCAATATGCACCGGCCGTCATCAAATGTCCATAGGCTGCATATGCCAGAACAGGATACTTTGTCTTTCTCTGCGTTCGATCTACCTTCCGCTTATTCATAGTATGTTGGCAATCTGCTCTAAACAATAGTTTGTCGGAAATTCCAATGACCTTGTCCATATAATCTAAAGAGAAGTAAACATTACTAAGTTCAAGTAAAGCATCCAGCTGAATCTCTTCTGGAAGACGGTCTATGAAAGGCTCAAATCGAACCACTGCGCGAAGATTCTCTTGTTGATCTTCTCCAATAGAAAGAGAAAACAATCGAAAGTGACAAAGAGCTAACCTCTCGGAATGTTGTAACCTCTCCCCTTCAGCAACACATTGATACAACAAGACTGCTGCTTTATGTAAACCTTGATGATAGAGTAATTCTGCTGTGTCAAATATGCCTGGAAGATATGAGAGGTCTTCCGTAAGACGATTTAAGATGCTCTCCATACAATCGTACTTTTTGAGTTCTGCACATCGTTGCAAGAAAGGTCTTAACCTTCTCCAATTAGGTGCATTCGTAACGAAACACTCATCCACATATAGATCATATAACGCTCCCTCTGGAAGCTCCATTCCCGCTGTAATAAGATCCAGTTGTTTTACAGCAATAGGCTTAGGTGGATTACGATTGATAATGGCACTTAATATTCCCTTGTTCATACCAGCTGCAAATGATAACCCTTGTAAATTCATTTCATTTCTTCTTATGTAATCTTCTATTTCTGAACGGATCGTGGTGGTTGATATCAACTAGATCACCCCATCATATGTCGCATATTAAAATCCATAAATTTCTATTATTGAATTATATATGTAATTCATACGATGGTCAATAAACAAAACTTTTGAAAAAAAACAGCAACCCATGGTCATAACCACAGCTCACTGTCTTGTCCTATAATATTTAACAATCAATACCTTACTTCATATTCACAATACTCATCCCCATGAACATTACACTTTACTTCCCGAACGGAGACGCGTTTACCCCGAATTTGAGAAAGAGCCCCTTCCATAATTGCTCCTTCCATATCACATACCATTTTGCCTTCCATGATCGGTAACCCTTCACAGAAGCAATCATATACGACTACAGTCATCGACTTCTCATCTTCCCTTATTATCTTAGGAATCCCTATTTTTAAATGTTCAAATAACTCAAATAGTTCATCTACGGTAGTAACACCTAACTCTTCCCCAATCTTTCTTCCTATGGTTAACGTCGTGCTTTTACCATTCATAGGTAACCCCTGATATAAACCAATTAATCTGATCGTTCTGAATAACTCTAACGGTACTACGTCTCCTAATTTCTCTCGCTTTATTTGCTTCATATCTGAAAATGTAAAATGATCCAATGAACTCGCCCCCTGTTGTAATTCAACCGTCTTATGATGGATTCTCGATATGTTGATTATAAGCTCGCACATAATCCGACTTGTGATTTTAGTCACATGAAATACTATATCATTTAAACAATTCCTTATGTCTAGACTTGATCAAAAGGAATCCCCTACAACAAATGATTTCAATTAAGTGATATGATTGATTAGATTATACTCAAGACTATACTCTCTCAGGAGACTCATATATCATGAAACCAACCTATATTATGGATGATATGCAATGGCATATGCTTATTCAGAATGTCGCAGAATATTTCAATGACCTTACCATAAAACGCGGATTCCAGTATTTCAAACAGGGCCGTGTACATCAGTTAACGATACCTGTAACCGGACAGATTGAGGCCGTTGTCAAAGGTACTGAGAATTACTCCGTTCACATCAATCTAGATTCCTTTTCGGGGAACCATTGCAATTGCCCCGTTCCAGCTAACTGTAAGCACATGATTGCTACTCTGCTTGAATATGCCAACCTACATGAGCGATCCGTTCATTCACTCGTGAATGCACATTCAGCAGCTATGTTCAATCAAGTTGCAAAGCATGCGTCTCCACATAGCACGTCTAATCGCTCAGCCGTTCAGACAGCAGAAAGACAAGCGGAAGCCTCCGCTAAATTAAAGGGACAAGCACGTCTTCTATCTACATTGCCCATACCCGAATGGTATGATTTATTTGAACAATGTATTGCACCATTAGGAAAGAACATTCCCAATGCTCAATACGCTCAGAGTGCTTTGGCATCTATTAATAGCATGCGTCCTCAGCTTTCACCGATATTAGAGCTACTATTTACATTTCATGCTCATCTATTTGTACTCACAAAAATAGTGAAGCCATCACAACATGGGCAACACACTAATTTCTATATGGGTTTTCAGACACAAGTTGCGGCCGATGATATTCAACAAGCAGTTATGTGTAGTTTTACAAAAGAATTCCCGCTGCATACCGAGCCTGAACAACGGCACCATATTGCTGAGACGTTAACACATTTACGTACCATCATGCTGACAGAGCCTAAGAATCTGAATTATTTCCTAGATGTCTATATTCAGTTCTGGTTGAATTGGATTGTTCCCAACCTTAACGACCAAGAGATGTACTTGGAAGAATTACAACAATTACAATTAGCAGAGAAGGAACTCGGGAGCTCACTTTCACGACTTCCATGGATGTTATCTCAGAGTTGGATGCACTTCTATCTCTCCGAAGATCAGCAGGCATGGAGCCAGTTAAAAGCGGCAGATACGGCATTCATCGTTCACCCCGATCATGTGCTTCCTTTCTTAAATTATCTATATAGAACGGAACAATGGTCACGATTGCAGGATTGGTTGATTGAAATTGGCCCCCTATTCAGCACCCACCGGAATAATAACCTGAACGATTATTGGATCTACTGGGAGAAGACGATTCAACAACTTCCCGAAGCTGAGACATCCATGTGGTCAACGCTTGTTCGCATGCTACCTTATTCCGAGAAGATCTATGAGGAAAAGTTACTGATCCACGGTAAGTGGCAGCAATGGATGGACTATCAATTAAGTACAGGTAAAGAACCTATGGACTATCGTGTGAGCGTATTTCAGCCCATTGAGAAGAATGCTCCTGAATTAATGCTCCCCTTCTATCATCAGTCTGTCGAGAGATATATTGTTCAGAAAAATAGAGATAGCTATAAACAAGCAGTAAAATTACTAAAACGCCTGTCGAAGCTATATAAGAAATTGAAGCAAGAGGCGCGCTGGGAAGTATTTATAACCTCATTTAGCAATCGCTATAGCCGACTACGCGCACTCCAAGAGGAGCTTAGGAAAGGAAAGCTGATCCCATGAGTCAATATACAGAGACCGTCACTCTTCACATCACCTTAACCGCTTATGGCGATGCCCTTATCTATGGCTCTACCAATACGTATAATTACGTATCAGGGCAACACTTGAAACACCGTTTATTCGCGTGGCATGAAGAGTCCTTTTATGGTACGGAATTAGAGGTTCAAATGGTTCAAGATATCGAACTTGTAGTTCTACCTTCTGAGCAAGTCATTCCATTCTTTGCAGAGCAAAAGTTTCTTGCACATATTGAATGGGCATGGAGTGAAGATGTCGCACAATGGATTCAACTCGTGCCTAGATTGGCCACTTATATAGATGAGAAGAAATTTATCCCTAGTTACTCAGCTTTCCAAGCCGGTAAATTGAAATGGAGCTGGGATCAAGTCGTATTGGATTCGCAAGATAGAGAACTTATAGAACAAATAGGGTTCGATTCCGATCTTATTGAGGGTTTACGTTCTGCCTTCTCAGCTACGGTATTCCAACGTTACTACGGAACTGAAGCGTCAGCATCAGATCTAAGAAGGGAATATCCAATACTCTTTACGAACAACGGAATGACTGCAACGGGTCTAGATGAGCAATCATGGCTTATTACTCTCGGCTGGAAAGCAGACACGGCTCCATTTCGACCGCTTCTCCAACTACTAGAACCTATGGATGATGAACCAACTTGGCACATTCAACTTGTTCTGCAAGATAAGCTTGATCCAACGGTACTTATACCTATTAAGCTTTCCGACGATGGCTATACCTCTGGATTATGGCCAGAGGCATGGTCGAATCATATACGTGAGCGGTCTGCTAGCTGGTTAGAACGTTTACGCGCAACACTTCCTAAGGAGCGATTCACCCACAGTAATGAAGATATATTAAGCAGTCCTTTGACGGATTCCGCTGCTTGGGAATTCTTGACGTCAGACAGTCACCGTCTGCTTGAAGCTGGCTGGCAAGTACTGCTTCCCGCTTGGTGGGAAGCAGCGAGTCGAAAGAAACCGAAGCTCCGAGCTAAGGTACGCTCCAGTGAAGGTAGTACCGGTGGCTCACTATTTGGACTGGACTCTCTTGTTAACTTCGATTGGCGTATTGCGATTGGCGAGTCTCATCTCACGGAGAGTGAATTTGCTGAGCTAGTTGCCCGCAATGAACGACTAGTCCGATTTAGAGGACAATGGATTCCACTTGATCCAGCGTTACTAGCACAGATTCGCCAAGCAATGGCAGGTGTGGACAAAGAGCAAGGACTGACATTTCAAGATATCCTTCAACTTCATCTATTGGGTAACAGTGATGAACCTGATACCGACTCAGCGGATCAACAACAGAAGGGTTCAGAGCGTATTGAGTTGGAAGTTGAGCTGAATGAACATCTCATGAAGATCATGAGTCAACTTAGACAACAGACAGAATGGCCAACACTTGCTGTACCCAAGGATCTTCAAGCAGACTTACGTTCCTACCAACAAGATGGATTTGCTTGGTTAGCCTTTTTGAGACGTTGTGGACTCGGAGCTTGTCTAGCAGATGACATGGGACTAGGTAAAACAGTGCAATTCATTGCCTATCTATTACATCTGAAAGAAACTACTGTGAATACAGATCCGTGGTTCCCTTCTCTCTTGATTTGCCCTACTTCGGTTCTTGGCAACTGGCAGAAAGAATTGGCTCGCTTTGCTCCAACTTTGAAAGTTATGCTCCATTATGGATCAAACCGTTATAATAGTGAGTCCTTTCTGAAAGAGGCTCTTCAAGCAGATATCATTCTAACATCCTATGCTACGGCAACTCTTGATCAAGAGCTGCTTAAAGAATTCACTTGGGCATCTATTTGTTTAGACGAAGCACAGAATATTAAGAATGCCCAGACGAAGCAATCCACTGCGGTCCGGAGTTTCCCGGCCAGACATCGAATTGCACTAACTGGAACACCTATTGAGAATCGCCTCTCTGAACTTTGGTCTCTCTACGATTTCATTAACCCGGGATATTTAGGTAGTTCGCGTGCCTTTAATAATCGGTTCATTAATGCCATTGAGAAGGAGCATAATGAACAACGTACGATCGATTTACAGAAGCTAGTTAAGCCCTTTATGCTTCGCCGTAAAAAGAAGGATCCCGCTATTCAGCTTGATTTACCTGATAAGAACGAGATAAAAACATATATTCATCTTACGGCTGAGCAAGGTGCCCTTTATGATCATACCGTCACTAACCTCATGGAACGCATGCAGAAGCTTGAGGGTATTGAGCGTAAAGGAGCTATTCTAGCTACGTTAACTCATCTTAAACAGCTCTGTGACCATCCGATGCTTCTAACGAAGGAAGCTATTCCAGAGGCATCTACAAGTATTGATGGCGTAACGGATAGCGACACATGGATCAACAGATCCGCAAAATTGGAGCGGCTTCTTGCTATGGTGAAGGAACTAAGAGAAGATGGCGAGAGATGCCTTATTTTTACGCAGTACATTGGCATGGGTCAAATCCTGCAAAGGGTACTCGAACAAGAACTTCAGGAGCCTGTACTTTACTTGAATGGCAGTACGTCCAAAACCGCACGTGACCGTATGATTGACCAATTTCAATCACATACCCTATCACCTGCGGAACAACCCTCTGTATTCATTCTTTCGATCAAGGCAGGGGGGGTAGGTCTCAACCTTACAGCCGCCAATCATGTCTTTCACTTCGACCGCTGGTGGAATCCTGCGGTTGAGAATCAGGCTACAGATCGAGCTTACCGTATGGGTCAGACCAAAGATGTACAGGTACACAAGTTCATCTCCCTGGGCACATTAGAAGAACGTATCGATGAAATGCTAGAGAACAAACAGCAACTTAGCGATAACGTGATTTCAAGTACCGAAGGTTGGATTACCGAGTTATCGACAGACGAGTTACAAGATCTCTTTACCTTACGACGGGACTGGACGAGTTAAACCTTGTAGTTGACTCGCCTTCCTCGGATCGTCATATATCAACAAAAGGGGACACCCTACATCGGTGTCCCTTTTGTCTATTTTTTAAATCATTCTAAGGATTATAACGTAACTTCCTGTACGGGATGAACCTCACTGGCTGCTTTCCTTTTCTTCATATACCCCGAATAATATGCTGTCAGTATCGGAACCAGAATCGAGGTTACGATAATAGATGCAGCCACTAATGCGGTAGCTGCTTCAGCAGCGGGTAAGAATTCCGGCTTCATGTTTGCAATCAACATAGGATTGGCCACGGCTGCTCCAGCCGTACTCGATGCGGCAATACCAGCCGTACCATTTCCACCACCGACGAACTTATCAGCCAGAATCAACGGAATACCTGTAATAACGATAACTACTAAGCCCAATAAGATTCCTAGCAATCCAGTATCTAGAATAACACCTAAATCAATAGAACAACCTAGTGCAAAACCAAAGAATGGAATGAGTGCCTGTGTAGCCTTTCCAAAATAAGAACGAAGGTCATGATCCAAGTTACCTAGAATAAAACCAACTAAGAAAGGAAGCACTGCTCCTACGAATGTATGTGGTTCAAACACAGCTAAACCCGTACTTCCTAAGATTAACATAGTCACTAGTGGACCCGATTCAAGCGACATTAGAACAAAGGCACCTGACTCTTCTTTTGTACCATACTGCTGCATAATGGAGGCATACAATCCACCGTTAGTCATATCCATTGCGGAAACGATGGCAAGAACAGATAATCCGGCAAAGAAACCAGTCTGAACTCCACCTTCCGGTAGGAACTGTATCGCGATCATCGCTACGACCCAAGCTACAGCAATTTTGGTTAATACCAGAGTACCCGATTTACGCAGTACGCTTCCTGTAGCTCTTACATCAATAGCAGCTCCCATGCAGAAGAACCAGACAGCTAGAATCGGTACAGTACCCGTCATTAGCCCGTTTGTAAATCCACCGAAATAGGTGCCTGCATTAGGTGTGAAAGTGTGAATTAAGGCTCCTAAGAACAAAGGAACCAACATCATGCCTCCAGGAATCTTATCTATTACTTTTTTAATTTTCATATTATTTTCATACCCTTCTTGTGAAGTTGAAATATTGTTTTTTTAATCAAATATTCAATATTCTTCCTAAATAAGGGCGCACTGAACTAACCTCAGAAGATGTCATTTTAAAAAATAGAATGGATTCTCCTAAGAAATCATATTATGTGTGCGCTTTCATTTCACTTGCGAGATCAACTCAATGACGACTCAAACCTAGCTCCGGAATGATCTTCCCGAATAAATCATGACTTTCTTTCATTTGTTGAGTAAAACCTGCGCCGTCTTTGACAAGTAACCCAAGTCCATTTAACTTCATGTATTGTCTAAACTCTACATCTTCAGTTCCTTTAATAAAGGCAATGGCAAGCTGTTCTGCAATCTCATCGGGGGTTTCTTTAGGCACAGCAAGCCCTCTCCATGTTCCTGTAAAGTTTACGTGAAGACCCGTCTGTTCCTCTAACGTAGGAACACCAGGCAACGCCTCCGAAGGTTGATCCGCTGTAATCGCAAGCGTTCGTAGCTTTCCTTCCTCCACATACTTCTTTACTTCGGCAGGACTTACAGGTACTGCATCAACAAATCCACTCATTAGTGCAGAAACGGCAGGCCCTCCACCTTCAAAAGGTATATGTTCAAACGCCACACCTGTTTCCCGTTCCAGTGTTACGGCTGCTAAATGCCAAATACTACCCGTTCCTGCATTCCCCATTTTCACTTCACCGGGATGCGTTTTAGCAAAATCAAGAAATTCATTCACGGTTTGCCATGGCGCTTCGGCTCTTACGGTAATGGCGGAAGGATCAAAATTGGTTTGCGCGATCGGTTTGAACGCTTCATAGGTAATCGGTAGCAATCCCATATGGGGTAAGGTTGTCAATTCTACCGGTAGATAGGTAAGTGTGTACCCATCACCCTTGGCATTGGCACCTTCCATCAATCCCACAGATCCCCCACCGCCTGTGCGGTTCACAACCACGATCGGCTGGCTGAGGTGTTTTTCTGCCGCTGCGGCTATAGCCCGCGCTGTTATATCTGTACCCCCTCCAGCTGCATAAGGGACAATCAGAGTAATGGGCTTTATAGGAAAGTCCACATCTGCATCGCCTGAATTGAAATTGTTAGAATACTGATATCCGATCCAAATTATGAGTACAATAGCTAATCCAGATGGTATCCAAACCCCTCTTCTAGTTATCCATTTCAATGAGATCCCTCTTCCCTGAGTTATCGATTGTTAGGCATATAATTGGAGAATAATTCCTCCTCCTATCCTCACCTTTTGCTACACCTCCAAGTGTCTATTCATTATTTTGTGATTTATTTCTCAAACAAAATATACCGCACATGGAGGATTCTCAACAATCATTTAATCTTACTCTGAGTCTTCAGAAACGCTGATTTGGTGCGGTTTTGGCTGATCTGCATATGCCTTGGCATATTTGATGGCCTCTCGAAATTTACCTGGTGTAATCGATTTGTTCTTCCGAAATACACGGATAAAGCTGTTCTCATTCTGATATCCAACAAGTTGAGCAATATTGGCAATTTTCATACTACTATCCTTTAATAGTTCGCAAGCTTTATCTACTCTCAAATTCGTTAAATAATCGTATACGGTCGTACCTGTCTCTTCCTTAAAAATATTACTGACAGAAGACACCCCCATATTTACATGGGAGGCAATATCCTGTAATCCAATATTAAGGTGCAGTTGATTCTCCATGTATTGAATCATCGCCTGAACAAGTTGGTACTCCTTCGATTGTCTGTGTTGTCCGAGTTCATTAGACAGATGAATGACTACACCGCATAATATCTCTTCAATTTCAGATAAATTCATCGTCTCCACTTGTTGCCACGTGTAATCTGCAAGCTCAGCAGGAAAGGAGTGTCCTCCCATAATGGCAATAGCTAGGATTTCATCGATTAGGTCATCCACCATACGATAAACCTTCTGTGGCTGAATCGCTTTTTTCCGAACCTCTGCTGTCCATTTTCTTATCCATTGGATTGATGTATGACTATCCGATGATTTCAGAGATTGAATCACTTCCACACTCCAAGTATCATCCACAACTTGGGCACCCTCATCATGTTTAGCTTCAATAGATGAATAGTCCCGAACATGTCCATATCCATCATAAAGACGGTAGGATAATGCAAGCTTGGCTTCTGTATAAGACCTTGCCACATGTAGAATATCTGATGCTGTAGAACCTAAACCAACGGATACTGATATTTTTAACAGATCATGTAGCATCTCTATAAGTTTATCCGCATCATCTCTCAGATACTTCTCTCCTAATCCCTTAGGTTGTAACAGAACAATGACACTATCTTTCTTGTGTACCGTCGTTACCGTTCGCCACATGGGTTCCAAATGCTCAATAATAATGTTATTCATAGCGAACTTAAGCAACATTTGATCCTCTTCCTTATAGGAAGAGGCCCATGGCCAATATCGATCGATGGAGACCATCATTACTTCAAAGGGTCCTTCTTCCCAACCCTGATAATAATGCTCCCACTTCGTATGTGTCTCTTGGGTTCCCATACTCCGTGTAATTAAATCCTGCACAAATTTAGAACGCAGCTCAGGTAAGCTCCATTCAGCTACAAGGGATTTGCTGTGGAAATCACCAACAAGCTTTCCAATCACAGGTTCCAAATCATATAAATTACCCTGACCAACAGGTGTCTGTTCAGAACTTAACAGCTTATTAATCCTCTTTAATGGTCGAAAAGCTGCAAAATTATAATAGTAGATCGCAGAGCAACCTACAAAAATAGAAATAAACGACAACAAAAGCATCATATTACGTGCAATCTTTACATTCCTTAGCAATTCCTCCATAGGAACAAATGAAAGCATCCTCCAACCCGTCACATTAGAAAAAGTCTGATTAGCCATATAATCCTGGCCCTCTATATTCACATGAGCAAACGGACTTACGTCGATTTGAGACAGGACTTTCTTCATTTCTGGCGGTGAAAAGGGTACGTTTAATTTCGGATAAATTAACTCCCCATCCAGGTTGTACACAAATTGATAACTCGACAAATGCGTGTACATCTGGGAGAACAGCCAATCATAATCAAGATCAACTAGGACTGCACCAACAATCTCTCCCTTGAGAACAACAGGCCGTGCTAAAGATAGTAATTCGGTACCTTCTAGTTTCGCGTTATTACCGCTATACAACCTTCTCTTAATAAGTAGAGGTTTCTCCTTAATTTCATAAATCCATGAACTCCATGCATCATCTGGAGCATTCTGCCACACAGACTCGTATCCATATTCACTCGATAGGACAGAATGGTCTTTGAATTGGATCACACTAATCGAATGGATATTTGACCCTGTTGCCAGGGTTCTCATATATTGGATCAGTTCGTCCGTCATTGCTGCACTATCGGGGGCTCCCTCGATGAATTGGATGGTTGCAGGGTGGAAAGACAAATCTACTGCCTTATTATCAGATTCGCTGAATACCCGGTTCGTTACATCCTGATTAATCTGCAGTAGCTCCACATTCGGTGTGTTCAGCTCTGTATCGAGTGCCTCTCTATATTCATGATAAGAAAACAGACCAATGCTCGTAATTAACAACGAAATAACGATCGTAAGCATCATAATCAGTCTCGTTTGTTTGTTTTGTAACACGTATTTCAATTTGTATCGTAGCATGGGAGTATCATCATCCTTCCATCTCTTATGTCCTAACATCGTTAGATCAGATGAGAATCTACCTAATTTTAAAATGGCTTTTGTTTAATGTAATAAATATCTTAAATTGTAAATATAAGATATTACCTTCACCTTCTATTCAGTAGATACCTTCTCTTATTACTTTTAAAAGAGATTACTTGTATCCGCTTTCTTTTGATCATATTATGTTTGTTACATGAACTGCAAGGACTTTTCACATAGAACGAGTTACAAATTCATCGTAAATACACAACAATATTCAACCATCCTCTGTATATGGGTGACATTTCAAACGCTGTGTGAATAGGCTATATCATCATATTCCTATTGGAGGTTTTCTAAATGAACATTAGAAATGGAGATCAGAACAACTATGATCCCCAATCATTCTATTCCTATCAATCCCAGCCAACATTTGCGAATGCTCAACGTCCTGATCATTCCTTCCGGTCTCAGCCCTTTCCTTACTCACATTACTATCATTTCTCCTCCTCACGCATAGGGCCTATTGAGAATCAATCTGACAGTGATGCGGATAGACAAGAGAGCGTAAATGGCCATATTATCGGATCTGTAGGTAAGGGTAAGGGAATTAGTATTGATACCGCTGGGGAAATAGGTGGTAAGCACGGCGTTGGATTTACAGCTGATGGGCATTTAACTAGCCATAGTATCGGTACGCATGCGAGCGGCCATCTCGGAGAGCCATACGGGATTAACGTACATGGCGGAGCTGACCTAAGTACTAACGAAGGTCTCCAAGTCACAACAGGTGGTCAGGTCGGAGACAAACATATTATCGATGCTCAAGCCACCGGTCATCTCGGAAAGAGCCAAGGAGTAGGATTTAATACGGAAGCACAGGTAGGCGGCAAATACGGGCTTGGTGCTCAAGCGCAAGGCCAAGTAGGCGGTGGTCAAGGGCTAGGGTTTACAACCGGTGCTCAACTCGGTGGTCAACATGGGCTTGGTGCTCAAGCCAAGGGACACCTAGGACTCAAACAAGGTGCAGGGTTTACTACTGGTGCTCAACTCGGTGGTCAGAGTGGACTAGGTGCTCATGCAGATGGTCACATGGGAATTAACCAAGGCATTGGCTTTACTACTGGTGCTCAGCTTGGAGGTCAGAGTGGATTAGGCGCCCATGCGAAGGGACAGTTAGGTGGAGGTCAAGGTGTCGAACTCGGAATTGGTGGGCATGTAGGCAGCCATGACGGTCAGATTGGTATTAAATTAGGTGGCAAAGATAAGGAACTAAAGGAATCTAAGGAACAACTAGAGGAATTAAAGGAATCTAAATAACATTATAAATAAACAGGCTACCAATGATCGGTAGCCTGTTCTAACGAATAGGTGAAGCCAAAACTCTACATTTTAACACCAAGAGTTATCCCACACTTAACGACTCCCAGAAAAAATATGTTCCGTTCATCTTATCTTTTCTATAGCATCTTCGCTATCCTTACAGCATAATCTAATTGACACGACCAATAACGATGATCAGAGTCAAAGGAGAGTGAATTATGGGACCTTTTTCAAAAGATTTATTAAAAGACAAGGTCGTTCTCATCACAGGTGGAGCTACTGGATTAGGACGAGCCATGGGTACACAATTCCTGAATCTTGGAGCCAAACTAGCCATTGCAAGTCGACGCGAAGAAACATTAAAAAAAACAGCAGAAGAATTAAGTGTAAACGGGAATAACGTATTCTACAAAGTCACCGATGTGCGAGATCCTGTCCAAATTCATGACCTTGTGGAGGCCGTCGAACAGCAATTTGGGCGAATCGATGTGTTGGTTAATAATGCCGCTGGTAACTTTATAAGTCCAACTGAACGCCTCTCTCCCCGAGCGGTAGATGCAATCTTAAATATTGTATTACATGGAACCATGTATACGACGTTGGAAGTCGGTAAAAGGTGGATTGAACAACGTCATCCGGGTACCATGCTGAACATTGTGACCACCTATGCTTCTACAGGATCAGCCTTTGTTGTACCCTCCGCTGCGGCTAAAGCGGGCGTATTAGCACTAACCCGCTCCCTTGCCGTGGAGTGGGCACGTCACGGAATACGCCAAGTTGCTATTGCCCCAGGCCCGTTTCCAACGGATGGTGCAACGTCTAGACTCATGCCCACGCCTGACATAGAAGAAAAGATGATTAATCGGATTCCTCTACGCCGTGTAGGTAATCAAGAAGAACTTGCTCATTTAGCAGCTTATCTAATCTCAGACTATGCCGGTTATATTAATGGAGAGGTCGTTACGATCGATGGAGGAGAGTGGCTTCAAGGAGCAGGCGAATTCAACGATCTTCTTGAGATTACTGAAGAACAATGGAATGTTCTCGCTGAGAAAACTCGCCAAGGCAAATAGCAGCTAACTAATTTAATTAGGAAATCGGAAATCTCTTACCTTTTATTATGGAGAGTATAGATGTGTGATCCTACCCTTGCAACAATGTCACCTCTATGATGTTGATTTGCTCTCGCTCGATGAGTCTGAGTTAATCTTATCGATAATTTACGCAGATATTCAAAATCCGGATGAACAACCTCATCAGACATATACGCAGATATCTTACTACCAGGTATTCTTCTTCTATTAAGGGATGCTATGATTTCCTCTGCCGATCTTATCCCTATGCCATGGCCATAATATAAGTCTCTTCCTAATACGACAGCATTCTCACCCTGCCACTCCGGCGATATAGGATTATGGTCTGGATTTTTAAAATATACGATGTCGCCTGCGTAAGCGTCGCCCTTGTGTTCTATGATTTTCAACTGTAAGTCACTGTCATAATTCCAATCCCTTAAGTACAAATCTTGAAAATATCGATCAAATACTTCCTTACCTAGTACATCGAGTGTCGCCTTGTACAGAGTAATGACCATAGCGGTTGCACACTCAAACGCATACAAATGCCCATTTCTATAAATATCATTGATCCCATCCGAAGGCAGAATGCCGCTATTCAGTCTAAACCCGCCATTATTTGTCCGTGTCCACAATTCTTTATTACATCTGGAATTATCGAACGTTGCAAAACTTGCATCACTAGTTTCTAGAGCTTTAGCCGCCTCCACAATATTCGTTCTCATCTTTAACTCGAATTGCAAAGCCTCCAGAGAGTCATATCGATAGACAGTTGGACTATTTCTCTTTTGATTCACAATTTTCTTCTCTAAGTCAGTTAACGGTAACGTATCGATTAGTTCTTCATTCAGACCTGAGATCACGATCATCCTAGTTCCCCCCCATGCCGTATTTTTCGGAGTATAGGTTATTGTACGTGTCAGATTGGATGTTTGTGCAGAACAATAAAATACCGTAGTTGCAAGTGATTGCAGCTACGGTACTTTTCTAAGCGTATTAAAAGTTTAGTTATAATGGCTCACAAGTATTGAATTAAGGTTTTACGACGGATAGGAGAAGCTCATTTCCTCCAGAAATAACTGTCACTTCTGTTGGCAAATCCAAGTCACTTACAAGCAATGATTCCCCGATATTCATACCACCAATATCACACTCTATTACATTCGGTAAATGTCTAGGTAAGGCTTCTACTTCAACGAACTCACTCTGAATTTGTACAACTCCTCCTTGCTTTGTACCGATTGGTGTACCCGTGATCTTCAATGCTAATTTTGTGCGTATGATCACGTTTGTTTGTACTTGCTGGAAATCAACATGCAGCAAATCCCGTGTTACTGGATCACGCTGTAGTTCCTCCATTAATACGGATAAAGACTCTTTTCCTTCAAGCTGCAACTCAATAAAACCAACTGCACCACGCTTTAACCATTTCTGAAATTCTATTGTTGAAATATGGATCATCTCATTCTTCGTATTTCGACCGAAAACGATGCCAGGAAGACGTCCCTCTTGGCGTAGATTCCTAAGCCCCGATGTATTCAGATGTGTGCGTTCCTCTGCTTGAAATAATGTTGTCATGATCTATTCGCTCCTCTTCAATATATGATCTTTGCGCTCTATTATTAGTCGCTGGATCTTTCCCCGACTAGGGATACAGAGAGAAACATAGCATCACTACCTCCAAGTATTTTCAATTATGCCCTAAAGACATTTAATGTAAAAAACCTATAGATATACACTAAGGCACCCCACTCGAAAGAGTGGAATGCCCATAGGTTCCTCATACCATATCATAGAAACATACCCTTGTCGAACAGGTCTTTCAGAGTTAGACGAATTAGTGATGGTAATCTAGCTCAGATAAGACAAGCCTAACCGACTGGCGATTTTTATAAAAAGAATCGACTTCGAAGCGTGTAATAGGTGACATATGATCCTCTCTCTATTCTGTAATTTAACTTTGACATCTCAAAGAACCCGCTATATAGCAGGTTCTTCTAATAACAGTATGCGCCGTAGCTTAGCAATTCTATATCGAAATAATATTACGATTCTCGCATCTCTTCATCCAACCGTTGAAATGCTTCCGTTACCTTATCCTTCGGTATTTCAGCATAACGATCTCCAATACTTATTTCGCTGTAGCAGGTTAGTTCACTAGCATCACGGAAATAAGGCAATAAGCTCACACCTGTTACCTCATAAACTCGACTCATGATCGGCTCAAGTTGATCTTTCGGCATATCAAAATGAACATGGAACATATTTGATACCGGTACAGCTGGTATTGTCGCAACACCCTGGCACTGGTTAAATAATGCAGCCACTTCTTTGGCTTCCTGATAATATTGTCCCATCTTATCCACGCGCTGATTGAAATAATACTCCGAGCTGATGATATAAGGATATAAGCTAATTAAATCTCCGCCATGACGTCTTTTCCATACCTTAGATTCATTCGTGAAATCTTTACCGCCAGCGAGAATCGCTCCTGCGATCCCACCAATCCCCTTGTAAAAGGATACATATACACTATCAAAGAGTGCGCAAACTTCTTCAGCTGATTTTTGATAATACGGTAAGATTTCAAAAAGTCTGGCACCATCCAGATGTAGCTTAATCCCTTGTTCTCGACAATAAGCAGAAATAGCTTCAAGCTCTGCGTAATCAGGCAATTGACCCCCAATCTCCCGCTGAGGTAATTCAAGTAATAGACACGCAATATCCTTCGGCATATTCTGAACGTCTTCTAGCGTAATTAAGCTATCCTTATCTGCAAGTAAGACCGGTTCGATATGGTGCAATTCTTTTAAACCATCTTGTTCATGAATCTCTAAATGACATAAAGGGTGATATGCAACACGTTTCCCGCCTTTTTGATCACACCATATTCTTAAAGCAATTTGCTGTGCCATCGTTCCGCTCGGGAAAAAAACTGCCGATTCCTTTCCCAAATATTGCGCCATCTTATCTTGGAAATCTTCGATTACTGCACCTTTTCCATATATATCACTCATCTGATCTCCATCGATATCTTTCAGAGCTTCTAATAATACCTGAACGTTTCGCTTGCTATGGCCTCCAAGGTCATAAGTTCTCTCGTTAGATCCATCTGATAATGCCTTCTTATTGTTCATATAGAGTCCACTCCTTGTCGTTTCAATTCTTCATATAAAAAGTATACCTCTTTCTCCATAGGCTGTCTCATCAGATTTAACCCTCTCCTAATCAGACACAAATAAAGACGGATACCGTCCTCTTAAAGGTTGATATCCGTCTTCTGATATAGTTAGGGAATATAAGCTATGCGTTGTAAATCCATATCTCCTTCCCCTTATGTTAGTTCATATTATAATCGTTGAGCATATAATTCGTCGTTACTTCCCACCACATCTTTTCTTCGGTAGATGCCTAAGATCAGACCCAATATAGCCATTTCAATCATAACATGACTACCTCCATAACTCAGGAATGGAAAGGGTATTCCAATAGTGGGCACTAGACCAAATGACATGAGCACACTATAGACCATTTGGAAGCTAAGCATTCCGGCTAGACCCATCCCAAGAGCACGCCCATAGGGTTCCCTCACAGCTCGATTAGATTGAAGGAGACGTCCAATAAAGAATACGATGCTAATCACAATGACAATTCCGATCCACCATCCAAAACTATAGATCAAAAAGGTACCAATATTATCACTCCATATATATGGAATTTGCTGCGTCATTTCACCCTTCAACCCATGACCCCACCAACCTGCGGAATGAATACTTGATTCCAACACACCATGTATATACCCTGCACCTTGAGGATCTTTATCGGGATTGAAGAACGAAGCTATTCTTTCTAATCGATAATCCCTTTGCAATACACCTAGCAATATAACCAAACCCATCACTATTCCGTGTATCCCTACTGCCCACCAGCTTCTTGTCATGAATATGAGTAACAGAACGTACCCGACTGTATAGAGCAATAAATAACTCATCGTAGAAAATGTAAAAAATAAAAGCGTCGGGACAACTAGAAAAGCTATCGTTGTTAACATCCAGAACCATTTATGGTTCTTCCAACTCATGATCATGCCCGGTGCTGCAATCATCAACAAATAGGGGGTAATGCCAAACCAATCTAACGTGATAAAAGGTAAACGAAAGAAATGACCTGATCCGTTCACTGTAACCCCGGTGAGTAAAGTTACTATCGTGCCCATGATAATAACTGCGTATAATCCGAAGGAATACGATCTTATCTTCTGATAATTGAAAAAATAAAAGAAAGCCATAAATACCATACCAATAATGACGGCCATTGCTTTTGAATACACAAACTGTATATACATATCATCATTTCCTGTTCCAATGGATCCTTCTACTGCAACCATCGCTAGAATCCCGAAAACGACGAATATCATTACTCCTGCTAAAAGACCCCAATGCGTCTTCGGACGATGTACCGAATGTAGCCCATCTCCCACATCTATAGGATTGCCCATCTGGTCAATAGCCCAGAGTACAGCATCGTCTCGCTCCACACCTGTCGATTCTCGTTCCAATACGAGCTCTTCCAGATGACTCTCTAATTCATGTCGAATATCACGATGTGATCCTTTTGAGCGGACACGGGAACATACTTCATCTAAGTAACGCTGAATTCCTTCGTGATCCCGAATCATATACTTCCCTCCCCGAGGACGTTATCGACCGCATTCCGAAATTGTGCCCACTCTTGCTTTTTTTTCGTTAGCTGTCCTTTACCTGATTCCGTGAGTCGGTAATATTTACGCTTCCGCCCTTCAACTTGGGACCAATAAGCCTCCACCCATTGTTCAGTCTCCATCGCATGGAGAATCGGATATAAAGTTCCTTCTTTCAGTAGGAACACCCCGTCGGAACAACGTTCCAACTCCTTAATCAGCTCATACCCATACAAATCTTGACGAGCTAATAAGGTAAGTACCAATGTACCTGTGCTACCTTTGAGTAATTCCTTAGGAATACTGTTCATTAGTATTTTTTACTCCTCTCGCGCATAATACCTAGTATATCTATGCATATGTAATATAGGTATTAGATTACAGGAATAGTTCTGTTTTGTCTATAAGCCACAAAAAAAAATGAACGGGCTACTCCATTAGCGGATTAGCCCTTTCGTTGTCGCTTATTTGATTCTAAGGTTGATGTCACCCCGAATGCGGGATGGATAATCGGAGATTGTGAGTTTTAGCGGGCTTATATAGTCCGCCTTCTCAAGATAATAGTATAACTCCCCGGAGGAATGTCCCTCTGTCCGGTTGAATGCGAATAATTGACCCGTTCTATCCATGTATTTGTTCTCGAACAAACTGAACCCACGGTTCTCATCCATCGGATCATCACTCTTCAGGTGAAGGACGAGAGCTTTCCGGCTCTTTTCTTCACTGTCACTCGCAGGATCGAGTGTGAGCATGTTAACCGGGCGAGAGAGCAGTTGCATATTATCGAGGTCCACGAGCACTTCCAGTTTGCTTTTATCGAGTGCTCGAATGCTACTAGCCCGCAAATAGAGTTGATTCGGCTTGTGGAAATAGTTGCTCTGGAAATAGAGCCCCTGTCGATTCTCGTCAATGGTCGAACCGGATATGCCATTGGTGATTGTACCAAATGTTTCGCCTTGTTCATCTTCAATTCGGATATCATCAAAATAAAATAGTTTCTTCGTATTAGATGAATCATAATCGATCTCTAACCCAATCCGAGTTGGATAGACGGTCATTGTTCCAAAATGTATCCGCTGGCCTTCAACGATGACCGTCTGATTAATATCATATGTTTCCTTCAGACCTTCACATTTCTCTTTATCAACAGGGACTACAATCTGCCAGACTGGACCGTCCTCTATCTTCTCCTTCCCCACCTTAAGTCGTAGATCCAGGGTATTTGGGATCTCGACCCCATCGTGCAAATTCAGTTCAACCGTTCCTTGTTTGCTCTCCCAATCTTCGTTGAAATTGAAAGACCCATACGAGAGGGATATATCCTTGTTATCGACCAATTTTACATCTACAAGATTTATGACACGCTTACGCCCATCTAGATTATTTAACGTATAGAATACGACGATTCTCGATTCGTCTGCGAGAATTCCATCCACTGTTAACTGGATACCATCATGCTCATCAGACAGTCCAACCGGCTGCATGAAGTCGCTTTCGAGCGCTAACTGCAGACCCTTATCGTAACTGATAAGCTGGACGAACGATCGAAGACCGGGTATATCGCTCACATATACGGCCACTACAGGGGAGAATCGGATTGAAGCTATCGTTACCAGAAATAACAGACACGCAGTGAAGGAAACCATTCTCGTCATCATGTGGTGCCTTCTGCGTTTTCGTCCGAGATACATGCCGCTTCGAACCGCCTCATTGATTCCGGCAGGGACCACAAGCTGCTCAATATGTCCCTTCATCCCTCCAACTCTGGCAATTCACGCTCGTTATATTGGTACTTCTCATCCACCTTGTTCACCTTCAAGCGCTGCCGCAGCCCTCCGAGGGCTTTATGCAACCATGTTTTAATCGTGCCTTCAGGCTTCTTTAACGTTCTCGCAATTTCAGTAATCGTCATATCGTGATAATATTTAAGCTGAATTACTTTCAGATAGTTGACATCTAGCTCATTAACAACCGATTCGAGCAATAACCGTTTCGTTATTCATTCGATTCCTCCCCTGCCCACTTTGCATCTATAACTATTAGACTCAATAACATGCCAAACAGTTTTACATAAATGTTACATAGTTAATAACCATTTATAAAATACTATGTAAATATTCTTAATAGTCATCCAAACTCTCCATTACACTGATAATCCTTCTCTAGAAGTCACCTTTATTCTTAATATTGTCGAATTTTAAACATTACCGTACTTCAATTGTCGAACCCAGGTGAAAAAATGTTGCCGCTATGCTACAATATTGGAATTGCAAAGGCAATTATTAAGGGAGGTTTATTCTAACGCCATGCTCATTATTGGTATCGCCGGCGGCACCGGCTCCGGAAAAACAACAGTGGCTCGTTCCGTTATTGACCGTCTTGGATCAGATAAAGTAACGTTCATATCTCAAGATAACTACTACAAAGACCATACACATCTAAGCTTGGCTGAACGCGAATTGATTAATTATGATCATCCGCTCGCTTTTGACAACGAATTGCTCATTGAGCACCTCAATTGTCTAAAGAAAGGACAAGTCGCTCAAGCTCCCGTATATGATTTCACAGTTCATGCTCGTTCAGTTGTCGACACAGTTGAACTAAAACCGAACAATATTGCCATTCTCGAAGGCCTCCATCTATTGTCCGATGAGAACCTCAGAAATGAGCTGGATATCAAGGTATTTGTCGATACCGACCCAGATGTGCGTATCCTTCGTCGCGTAGTTCGCGATATTGAAGAACGGGGTCGGACGATTCGCTCAATCCATAATCAATATTTGAACACGGTAAAACCAATGCATGAGGCGTTTATCGAACCATCCAAAAAATATGCCGACCTCATTATTCCTCAAGGCGGACACAATGAGGTTGGTATTCAAATGCTCTCCATTCTGACTGAGAAATACCTAACAGGTGATCATCGGGCGCTAGCGGACTCTTAAATAGCAATAGATTTGCTCATTCAGGTTGTCCCTGTCGTTCGAATGATTGTTAGGCAGTTCCGGAGATGCAATATATGGAACGGAATGCTCGTAAGTACAATGAAATAGGCAGACCCCATAGGTCTACCTAAGGCTGTCGAGGAATCTCGACAGTTTATTTTTTTATATGGAAGTAAGAAGCCACCTCTTGCCCAATTCCATTTCCTGCTCCCGTTATAGTTATAATGTCACCTTCCCATCAAAATTACCCATTTAATGCCTACCAACGCATGTTGCGGATTCCATCTATCATGATTCTCTGATTCGTTACGTTGGTTCTCCATTGCTGAATTTCATTCGTAATGCGTTCTAGATTCGTATAACCTTTCGCCAGTCCGTTCAATCGGGCAGCTAATGTAGAGTTTACTAGATCATTGTGATCAGGATAGAGTATATTAAGCTTTCCGAACGCATCAGGGTGTCGCTTCAAAGAATATTTTTGATGGTTATCTTCCGCAAGGTGTAATCCTTCATAAGGTGCGATTAATGTTAATGTTTCTCCCTTATTATCCTCACGCTTTCTCTTCTCGATCACCTTATACATTTGCTCTCTTTGCTTCGCATCATGATACAGTAGAATTGACATGTATTGCCGTCCTCTATAATCATTAATATTCACCGGATTATGATGGTTCCAGAACACATTCAGGATGTCTTCTACAGATATAATGTCCGGATCGAAATCCATTTCTACCGTTTCCGTATGATCTCCCATCTGGCGATAGGTAGGATTATTAGTGGTCCCCCCTGCATATCCTACACGCGTTCTAATCACGCCTGGCAAATGCCCAAACAAGGCATCTGGACTCCAAAAACAGCCTATCCCAAGTGTTATCGATTCTTGATTCACGTTATATCACTCCTCAAATACAAATTTAAAATCCGTTCAGACTAACTTCCTTTGTGGTTTTATGGATATATTAATGATATAATAGTTGACCTATCTAATATGGTTACATAAACTGTTTCTCTATACCACTAAACAAGGAGCTGAGTATTTAAATGATTATTATTCATGCTAATTTCACTGTAGATTCAGCAAAACATCAAGCATTTGTGCAAGAGATTCAACCCTTAATCGTTGCCTCTAGATTAGAAGAGGGTAACATTTCCTACAATCTATACAAACATACTGAACAAGAGAATTTATTTACAATGGTTGAAGTGTGGAACGACGAAAAGGCTGTTGAAATTCATAATGCAAGTGAGCCCTTCACTTCTTTCGTTGCTAAAGCCGAGAACTTCCTTACAGCTCCATTAGATGTACAATTATTTAATGGCCAACCGGTACAAAAGTAGAATAAGATCTTTGAATATAATAGGCAAAATAATCCCTACCCAGCGGAACGGCTGAAGTAGGGATTATCTATATTTTCAAAAGGTATAGATTAATGTTTGAAGGCGAACTATGGCTTGCGCTCGGTCAACAACCTGTAATTTCCCATAGAGATTACTGATATAATTACGAGTTGTACCTTCAGCTATGTGAAGCGCATCGGCAATTTCACGGTTGTTTAATCCTTGGATAATAAGCTTGGCCACTTCCTCTTCCCGCTCTGTCAGCATGATTCGATCCAAACTCTTCTGCCTATGTTCATAATCTTCCGTAAAATGACTAATCCGCTCTGCTATCTTAGCAGCGACGGCAGCTGGTAGAATGAATTGACCAGACACCGTATCCCGGATTGATGCGATCATTTTATCTGAATCCATATCCTTTAACATATAGCCGCTTGCTCCATACGCCATTCCTTCTACGATGTAGTCTGCATCTATGAAAGTAGTTAGAATCAAGATAAATGTTTGTGGAAAATCCCGTTTTATTCTCTTTAATGCACTAATTCCGTTCATAAGAGGCATTTGAATATCCAACAACACCAGATCCGGATGTAGCACTTTTACCATCTCACAAGCCTCTACTCCGTTCTTAGCTACACCAACCACATCGAGATCATCCTCCAAATCTAGAATGGTTCGAAGTCCTTCTCGTGTCAGCATCTGATCATCTGCGATCACAACCGTTATCTTCCTCATTCTCTATCCCCCATCCGTAACATTGGATAAGGCAATTCGATTCTCAGTAGACATCCTTGGTTAAGCCGTGAATCGATTGATAAGCTGCCACCCGTTTGTTCTACACGATCTTTCATCGCCTTCAATCCAAACCCCATTACAATATGACTACTACCTATGCCACGATCTTCAAGTCTAAATTGCAAAATCGAGCCTACAAGTTCCAGACTGAAGTGGAACTCTTTACTCTCTCCATGCCGTATGCCATTCGTCAATCCTTCCTGTAGCGCATGATAAATTGTCTTCTTATAGACTATCGGCAACTCAGGAACATCGTAAAAGACAGCATGTATTTCAACGCCCATATTCCGTTCCGTATCTCGAATCAGTTGATTCAATATGAGTGCAAGATCAGCATATTTATCCTCTTTCAACATATGGATGGATCCACGGATTTCATTCAGGCTATGTCGGACAAGATCCTGAGCTTCTTTTAAGCGCTCAGTGGCTCCTTCTGTATCTCTGTGAATCAACCTCTTTCCCGCTTCTATTTGAAGAAGTGTCGATGTGAGTGTATGCCCAACAATATCATGAATTTCATGAGCAATACGATTTCGCTCTTCATAAACAGAAGCATCAGCTAGAGCAGCGGACGTCTCACGCATCGAACGTTCGAGGCTACGAGTCCTTTCTTCAACTTGATCCTCCAAGTTATCCTTAAGATATTGAACCCTTGAGTAAAGCTTGGCATTGGCGATGGAGATCGCGCACTGAGAACCAAGCAGTTTTATCACATCAAGCCGCTGTGGTGTGAACACACCAGGTGATAGCCTATTCTCCATATAAAGCACACATACCAACTTATTATGATACAAGATCGGAAAGCAGAGGACCGATTTCAACCCATTGTTCCTAACATACGGGATATACATAAACATTCCTTCGCTAACCGCGTTATGTAGCACGATTTCCTCTTGCGTTCTCGCAGCGTATCCAATAATAGCTGCTGGAACCAATTCTGACTCCGCCTGAAGTGGAACAGATTCGATGTGTTGCTCCTCCGCTGTTCCGTAAGCCTCGACGGTCCACCTGCCTTCATTGTCGAAAATGATTGCTCCGTATTCTGCTCCGGCATTGTGGAGCATAATACGCATCAATGTCCCCAACAAACGATTCATTTCCATTTCGCCCGACAAGGCCTGTGCTGACATGATAACGGAAAGAGAATCAACGTTCTCCATTCCTGACTCTCGTCTCGCATGTATTAAATGACCATACCTTTGTTCCAGATCGTCCGCTTTCGCCGCTGCTCCCCATTGAAGATAAGATTCATATGCTTCCGTCATATAGATCTTCGCAAGCTGCTGCTTACCTTGACTAAGACCATATTTACCGTAGCACTCAGCGGCAATAGCTAGATCGTGAATAAGACCATATTTACGTGCAGCCTCAATTGATTGTTCGTAAAGCTCTTCTGCTTGGCGATTCTTTTGCGCCAGTCGGGTAAATTCAGCTTTGATGAGCAAATATTTATGCAAATAGTTGTTCGGGCAACGTTCAGCCAATAGCTTTAATTGCTTCAAGCGTTTATGCATACTTACCCTAAGTTCCTTTTTCTCCTGATAAGTAGCCTCTTCATAAAGCTGTGCCCGTACTAGTGATTCATATGTATACTGAACAGAATTATCGAAGCCATTATTGCGCGATTCCAGAATAGCTGCAGCCTTCTTTAAAGCCTCATTCGCTTCTCGATATTGACCAAACAAATAACCAGGTAAATACTGAAGCGTGCAGACGAGCTCTTGGATCACATTGAACTCGTCCCCGTGAACCGATGCAGCGAAGTCCTCGCTGCTTATATGATCAATATCAAATGGATCATCAGGTGCACGATATCCTGTTAATCGGACAAGAAGAGCCACAGTAACTGTTGCTTGTTTCCAATGAAGACTATTATTATGACGAAGGAAATCTCCCGAATGTGCAATTAACCGATCATAGATCCTCCCTAGTGGGTATCCATATTGCAGGAGCAGCCCACAATTGATCAGAACACTCTGATTGCCATGCCACAGATCTCCTGATTCCAATCCTACTTTGCCAGCATACTCAGTAAATGTGTCAATGAACTGCGGGTCATATTGCCGCCAACTGTCATAACACATAGAGAATGAACTAAGTGTCTTCACATGAAGCTTGGGATACGGTTTTGATAAACTATAAGCAAGCGTGCCCCACTTACATGCCTCTTTATCATTTCGAGAGTGGAAACTTAGAAACATGGCATATCCTACAAATCCGATAGAAGCCTCAGGTGTCATGCCGTAGTCCAGTGTCATTTCGACCATTGTGAAAGTCAATGCAAGCCAAGCCTTCTCGTTTACAAAAAAACAAGCATTGCCCGTTTCAACCAATGCGGACATCGCAACTTTACGCGCTTCATCTGTCATAGGCGGCAGATGACTTAGCGTCTCAATCGGATGCTTCCGAATTTTACGACTTAATCGCACCCATTGTTGAGTTAACGCAACTGAACTTGGATCGAAATTATGGCTAACATTTAATAATTGCATCGTCTTACGACCTAAGGAAATGACTTCTTCATAGTTATCTTGGGCTGACTCCAATTTAATTTTAACGTTGCATACAAGTGCTTTATCTAAATTAGTCTTCGCTTTACTCATCAGTACATCAAACAATTCATTAGCATGTTCGAAATGGGAACATAAATACTCCACCTCCGCTCGCTCTAGGAAAGAACGGAATGTCAAAGTATAATTTCTATCCCAATAATTTTCTCCCAAGAGTTCCGTAGCATAGCGTAAATATTTCAATGACGTCTCGTATGCGGTCGATTGTTTCGCCTTTAGTCCCACCTGTAGATTGAGTACAGCCACTTCCAACCTCTGTTTCGTATAGTCTATACGTTCCCATGCCTGATTCAGATGATTAACGGCTTCAAATATATTGACCTCTTCTTTGCAGTTCAAACGATGGACCAAAAGCGAACCGATCTTCAAATGCAAGTCGGGACGCTCTTCCTCAGGAACTAGAGAATAAGCAAATTGCTGAATACGGTCATGCTGAAATCTATACTGCTTGTCATTCCCACTATTTACGGGCTGAAGTAAATGCTCTCGTACAGCCATACTTAGTAATTCTGATAGTAGCTCCAGACGAATTCCAGTGATAAAGAACAGCGTGTCTAGATCAAAGCTTCTACCCAGAACCGCAGCCCTACTAAGTGCAACCATCATTTGGTCCGGAAGAAGCTTCAATTTATCCGTTAGGTAATCAACGGCATGATCAGGGACACTCATTTTCTTTATAAGCTGTAAGTTCCATTTCCAACATCGATCTAACTCATTGAAGGTGACTAGTTTATTATCAATCAAATCCTGGATAAATCGGTTGAGAAATAAAGGAATCCCTTCTGTTTTTTGAAATAACACTGTTGCCAGCATATCCATATCTTCTACATCGTCATGCTTCGCCTCAGTTAGCAACTTATGTAGATCGGCAACTTCAAGGGGCTTCAAATAAATATTACTCCATGAGGTGCCACGATCTCCAAAATGTTTCTTCCAACGACTTAGCGGATGTTCAGGCGTAATCTCTCCATCTCGACACAACAAGGTTACGAGTAAATGTTTCGTCTCCCGATCCTCCACAAGATACGAAAGGTATTGAAGCGAAGCTTCATCTACCCATTGAAGATCATCGATAACCAGTACCAATGGATAATTACGATGAAGAAACAACTGGATAAATCGGTTCATAAGAATGTGTAACCGTCGCTGTGCTTCAATTGGCGGTAGTGGTAGTACAGCTGGCTGTTGACCAATGAGTAATTCCAACTTAGGAACCAGTTCGATTAGCAATTGTCCATAACTGTCTACCGCATTGATAATACGTAATTTCCAAACTTCCACTTGTATATTGTCTTCCATCAACAGTTGGCCAACTAATTGATCTATCACTTGAATCCATATATCGTAAGGATAGGCAGTATAATGAGAGTCAATTTTGCTTATAGCGAGGAATCCTTCGAAGGTAACCGTTTTTCGAAGTGTTTCCTTCACGAAGAACGTTTTCCCTACTCCATCTCTACCGCTGACCCAGACCATCTCCGTGGTTCCATTTGTCGCTCGCTGTAACGCTTCTCTCAATATTTCTTGCTCAGCTTGTCGTCCATACATATGAGAGGGTACAACCCAACGCTCCGAAATATCGTGGCTAGCGAGTACAAAGGAATCCATCTCCCCTGAGACCTGACACCGGGCCAGACACTCCTCTAGGTCCGACTTCATCCCGAATGCGCTTTCATATCTCGCTTCAGGCATCTTCTCCATGGATTTTGCGATAATGTCGGAGATCGATTTAGGTATATTGAAGAATCGATGATCAAGAGATTCAGGCGTACTAGCAAGATGATGATATACGATATCCAATGCATTTTTAAATTCAAAAGGAAGGCTCCCTGAGAACCACTCATATAACATGACTCCAAGCGAATAGAAATCGGAGCGATAATCCGGAGTCATCTCCGTTCTACCTGTCTGCTCTGGTGATATGTAAGGTAATACCCAATCCGGACGGTCACTAGGCAGTGGTAGTGGACTCTTCTCAGAATCGGTTGTGCACATGCGAATATCGATAAACCTTACTTCAAATGTGTCAGGATTGACAAAGAAATGGAAAGGAGTTAATTCATTTAGAATGATATTCTTACGATGTAATTGCATAAGACTATCGACAGTATTTATAGCAATACGGAGTAGCTCCGAAAGCTCTAACCTATTGGCACGTGTACGCAATACCCAATCGAGAGTTCCTCCCCCGATATCTAGTAAAAGTAGAATAGGCCGCTTCGGCATGATCTCCAGGCTATACACTTCTAGCGTTCCTGTACCATTCAATCTCGTAAGAATGTCATACTCGTATCGAAAAGCATCAATTATAGCGGGTCCAGGATATTCGTCGCACGTCGTCATTGCAATGATACTTATGTTATCTTCTTGACGTAAAAGTCTGTATAACTCTATTTCTCCATTATTGCTTATGATATCTACCGTTTGATATCCTGATAACTCGATCATGACGCCGCACTCCCAATTTCATATATGTATCTACACGCATCGACAAATAATAACAATTATAACATCTGTTTCCGTAAAACCTACACTTAAACTTGATACGATAAATAAAAAAAGGTAGCTCCCACAGAGAATACTCTGCGACAACTACCTTTTTGTTTAACTTTAATTTGCGTTCTTATTAATGATTAAGACGCTTGCCCCAACATACGGAAGATAATAACTGCCGCTTGGGAACGGTTTGCTATAGCCTTAGGTGCAAACTCCTTACCATTTATACTAGTGATAATTCCTACACTAGCCAACTGCGCTACAGCTTCCTGTGCGTATTCGGCAATATTAGACTTATCCGTAAACTTGTTGAGCGCCACATCCTTGTCCGTTGCTTTAAGCGTTTTGCTCAAAGCATTTGCGACTATAATGGCCATTTCTTCGCGGGTAATTTCACGATTTGGTTCAAAATTCCCGTTTCCAGAACCTTTTACAATGCCAAGGTTAACCGCAATTGCGATAGAGTCTGAATACCAGGCATTTTCTTTTACATCCTTAAATGTTTTTACTGATCCAGTGTCTGTCAGCTTCAGAGCACGAACCAACATAGTGACGAACTCTGCCCGAGTCACACTTTTGGTTGGTGCGAATGTGTTCAAGTCCATACCCTTTAAAATCCCTTTTGCCGCCAAAGACTCAATTTCTACCTTAGCCCATGGAACTTGACCTAAATCTTTAAACTGAGGTACAGGCTCCGTTGTAGGTACAGGTACCACAGGAGTTGGTGTTGGTGTTGGTGTTGGTGTTGGTGTTGGTGTTGGTGTTGGACTCGGCGTCGTAGAAGGACTAGATGTCGACGGCGTCGATGGCGAAGGTCCTGAAGTTGCAGGAGGGTTCGTCGTAGACGGAGCCGTCAGATTATTGATTATACGTCCTTCAATTGGAGCCGTGATAGCGCCACCCTTGAATGTCTTCACGATGTAATCATAGAACACATCCAGATCGATAGGTCCAGGAACAGATGTACTAGCATCCATCAAAACTTTGTAATTATCTCCGCCCGCTGCCATGAAGTTGTTAACAACAGCCGTATAACTTTGACTTGGATTAATTAGCTTACCGTCAGCTAATGTAAGGCTAGCAATACGTTCCGTTACAGGAAGATACATATTTGCTGTATACTTCAGACCGGAGATTTGTAGCGTTTTAACATCGACTGTTCCATCCGCTTTTACATTCCATTGCTGCTGCAAGAGTTCCTTAATCTGTGCACCCGTAAGTGTCAGCTTCACCAATGTATTACCAAACGGTTGAATTTTGGCTAAGTCACCGAACGTAACATCACCAGTAGGAAGATCCGCGCGGATGCCACCCGGGTTCATAAAGGCAAAATCCGCAACCCCTTCACCATCACCGAAGTCTGCGCTACGCATCGCATCAGCGATCAAGTTACCAAGAGACGACTCTTTGGTGTATGTATCTGTACGAGTAACGGTACCATCTGTCGTACCTACAGGCTTAGTCAACTCCGGATGTTTTGCCAAATACTTATCGACTAGAGCGACGGTCTCTGGGTCAGGTGTTACACCCTCATGGAAAGTATTAATAACCTCCGCCGACTTCTCCTTAACATCACCTGATATAGGGTCGATAATCAGTTTAATATCTTCGAACGCCGTACCATATGAGTAAGCTTGTACAATTAGTTTACCATTTACAACGCCATTAGCTAGCGCGTGATTATCACCAGCAACGATAACGTCAACAGGAGAATTTGCTGGAAGTGCATTAGCTAGATCTGCCGCTTCTCCAGTTGTGACACCAGTCTTGGTCGTCGCAGGATCATGTGCAAGCACTATGATTGTTTCAACGCCTTGAGCCTGAAGCTCCTTAGCATAACCCTCAACCGCTAGAACTTCTTCCGCAGGAGATAGGAAACGAACACCCACCGTACCTGAAGGAGCTACTTTAGCTGGCGTGGACTTGGTTACTAGACCTATGAATCCAATCTTTACGCCACCCACTTCTTTAATAACATAAGGATCAATAATAGGAGTGCCAGTTGTACTATCTACAGCATTGGCGTTAACATATTTGAAATCCGAGCCAGCGTGGGTAACACTACTATTTTTAGGATCCACTCCACCGTTAAGTTGTGTCATTAATGCCTCTACACCTTGATCAAATTCATGGTTTCCTAACGAACCCACATCGAATTTCATCAGGTTCATCCACTCATGTGTTGGTTCATCACGCTCTAGTGAAGACACAGGAGCCGACGCCCCAACAGAATCACCATTATGGAAGAGTAGTGAATTGGTATATTTTGCACGAGCCTCTTTCAGATAAGTAGCTAGAATCGCCGCTGTTCCTACAGGCATGGATGTTGCGTTGTATGTTACGGTAGAAACCGTATCCAACTGTCCATGGAAATCATTAATTCCAATTAAATGGACCTCAACATCTGTGGCAGATAGGCTAGCAGCCTCTACCTTGTTCCCACCCCAAACTGAACCCATAACAACTCCGCCCAACACTTGCACAGAGAGTAGAGTAGCCACTACTACAGAAGAGACCCTCTTATTCCATTGTAACTTCCAACTCGACATGTATTAATCCTCCCTATCATTTATAAGATCAATGATAGTATATCATACAAGTAGAGTTAAGTATTACTAGATTTAAATAGTCATTATTAATATATATGTTATGTTTAATGTCATATAAAAGGGTATTATGTCAAAATAACACCCGAAATAACATGTAAAGTCATGTAAGTAGCAAAAACAACCTCATCTAGTCCTAATTCTATCCACTCATAGTCCCTATTTCATATTTTCACCAATAGTATTACTATAATTAATTACACTCATTGAAAAAAAGACACCCTGAAGGGTGTCCTCGTTAGTACGGAACTCAGGTTATACGCTGACATTCTCAATTTCAATGATTTTATCAGAGATTGCTATTGTAAGATCCTCAGCTGTTTTTGGTACGAAGCTTTTTAAAATAGTATTGATCATAGGTCCCATAGCACCTTTCGCTGTGATATCAAGGTATCCAGTCATGCTAGTGTTGTTATCGTCAATGACCTTCGCCTCGAAGTAACCGTCCCCGACGAAATTATCTGAAAGCCCTTTCAAGTCAAAGGTCACCTTAGTCGGTTCAATCCAATTCGTAATATCAATTTTCAGCTTAACTGTCTTTTTCATAAAACCAAGATCGCCTTTGAAGCTCCAAGTGGATTGGCGTTCATTTAATATTTCATGTTCGATATATCCTGGTACAAGTGGAGCCCATTTATCCATGTCACTTACGAAATTCCATATATTCTGAATAGGAACTGGAAGTTCCACATGATGTGAACCGTTCGGCATATTAGTCACTCTTCCTTTATTGTTTTATAGTTGTCTTAGATGTCTTTCGGCTCCAATTTACCAACTGCCATTCCTGCAAGATAACCGAATGTCATTGCTGGACCAATCGTTCCGCCCGCGCTAGCATACGTTTGTCCCATGATTCCCATAGCTGCATTACCAGCGGCATACAGACCAGAAATGGTTTGGCCACGAAGGTTGATCACTTGACCATCCGCATTAATTCTAGGTCCACCGCTCGTGCCAAGTGCACCGAAATAGATTGGTAATGCGTAGAAAGGTCCCTTTTCGATTGGTCCAATATTAGCAGCGGCATTTCCACCTCCGCCATTTAGATTCTCAAAGAAGGTTTCTCCACGGTGGAAATCGGGATCGATACCCTTCTTGGAATTCTCATTCCAACGTTGTACCGTTGCTTCAAGACCATCAGCATCTACACCAATTTTCTCAGCCAAGTCTCTAATGTTATCAGCTTGATCGACCCACTCTGGCGTATCTTCTCCTGGCATCATCGTAATAATCATTGTGCTATCCTTTAATTGTTGGTCAAAGATCATCCATACTGGAGGTTCATTCGGCCACTCAAGCGCTACAGGGTCATATTGATAAAATGCTTTAGGCATATCGTTATATGTCGTTCCCTCATGGACAAAACGTTTGCCATGACGGTTAACTACAATACTGTTTGGACCATTACGTCCACCGCCGAGTTGGTTCATGACGTGATCTTCATATTCAAAAGTAGGATCTTGCATCGCTGGATACCACCAAGCTTCACTCATATTTCCAAGAGCTGCGCCTGCCTCCATCGCCATGATCAAGCCATCTCCATCATTACCTGGAGGTGACATCGGATGTGTAATTTCACCCTTTAAGAACGTCTTAGCAAGTTCCTGATTCCATTCAAATCCACCGGAAGCAAGAACGACCCCTTTGCGTGCACCGATATACAACTTCTCACCATTTTGCTCGGCAACAAGTCCAATGACTTCGCCATCATCATTAAGTACCAATTCTTTACCTGGTGTTTCTACCAACGTTTCGATTCCACGATCTAGAATAGCTTTGAACATAGAAGCAATCAACGAGCGACCCATCGTTACAATGTTATTCTCCATACGCTCTGCTACTTTAGCAAAATCGACTCCGCCAATTGCGCCACCCTCTTCAAGTGTTAGCGGTGGAAATATAGGATTCTGACGAATCTTATCTCCCCATTCATTAATTTGAGTCATATCAAAAGGAACTGGATCAAGGGAACGACCATTCTTAGCTCCTGGAAGATTACCGTAATAAGAAGGATAGGACAACGGAACAGCAAATCTCAATGGTGTATTCTCATGAAGATAATCAATCATTTTATGTCCATTATCAACAAAGACTTCGAGAAGTGATGAATCTGGCTCTTTACCCCCAGTCAGACGGCGGATATAGGTGAGTGCATCCTCACGAGTATCTCCGATTCCCGCTTCTTGCATATAACGGTTCATCGGAATCCATGGAATCCCTCCGGAGAATGCAGTTGTTCCCCCAATCTGGGACATTTTTTCTAGAATTAACACTTTTGCACCTTGGTCATGAGCCGTAATCGCAGCTACTAACGCCGCACCCCCGGTTCCCATAACAACAACATCCACTTCGCGATCCCACTGAGCAGGTTTTTTAGCTGGCACTGTCGCATCTCCATTCTGATTGTATTTTTTGTTACCTACTGACTAGCTCCATACCCCTCAAAAAGTAAGCGCTGTCATAGAACTATAAAAAAATATTTTAGCTCTTCTTCGTTCCATGATCATTCCATTTATATACAAATGATATAGTGTCTATCACTGTGATATTTATCATATCAAATTGTCACAAAAACTTCAATTGTTGTTTCAAAAATAATAGAACGATATAATACGAGGAACAGAAAACCCTATGAACTGAGAGGCTAACCTCATGAATCCAAAAAAAAGATATGAGAACGAACTCCTAAGTAGCAAACAAAACCGGACACTCGTCATTCTTGAAGCAGCTGAACATGTGTTTACACATAAAGGTATTGAGAAAACCACCATGCAGGATATTGCAACCAAGGCTAGCCTCGGAGTAGCCACCGTATTTCGATTTTTTCCAAGAAAAGATAAGTTGGTCGTTGCGGTCGCTACAAGAAACCTAGAAACAGTCCTTCACACATACCAATCGATCGCTGCTCTACCTTTATCCTGTCTTCAGAAGTTGGAGTTGCTATTCGAAAGCTCTATTTCAACGCTAGATCAGCACGACAGTTCGAATGTAAAAATGTTAGAGAATTTCGATAGTTATGCCGCTCACTACAAAGATCCCCTGGAAGATATCGACACATTCAATGCCGTCTATCGGGAAATTTCTAAGGTATTCTCGACTATTACCGAACAAGGTGTTCGCGACGGATCGATTCGATCCGATATATCGATAGAGAAGACGCTAACTACGATCATCCACACATTCTTCACTTTTACTAGAAAGCTATCTTTACAGCAAAACATTCTTATGGTCGAACTCGACTTAGCTCCCCAAGAGGAACTCTCCGTTCTTAAATCTCTATTTATTAATTATTTGAAAAAGTAATTATAGAAACCATAGTCTAATTTCGATATCAGAAATAAAAAAGTCCCGCTCAGTGGCGAATTCTCATTCAGTTTGAATGGAAATTCGCCTTTAACTATTTAGGTTCTTATTTCCCCTCTACGTGAATCAAAAAAACAAATCTAGACATTCTAAAATCATATGACCTAGAGAGGTACGTGATTTAGTGAGAAAACGAATGATTCAGGTGCTTACATTGGGATTAAGCTGTATTATTATTCTCTCTGCTTGCTCGTCAAACAATGAAATACGCCCACATTCCGCCAATGACCACAAATCGAAAATAGTTACAGAAGAACAAACCAATGACCCCGATCTATATTTCGGAGATTTAGGTGTTGAGCAACTACCTAATGCTCACCGCATACGGAATTTAACTGCTGATCCGAGTAAAAAGGTATTACTAGATCCAAATGGATTTCCACTCATCAAGCAACACCCTACCCCTTCCATTCATCCGAGCCATAAGAATTTTGTGAAGAAGCTTATTACGACCGCTGAATCTTTTATAGGAACCCCCTATTTATATGGTTCTGATCGAACTGAGCCTTCTACATTCGACTGTTCCGACTATACACGGTGGGTGTTTATGACTTCATTAGAGATGGATTTACCGTGGGATTCGAGGAGTCAAGCTGCATACGTTAAAGCCTTTTCCAAGAAAAAATATACTTCACTGAAAGAAGCCAAACGTGGGGATTTGTTATTCTTCTCTAGCTATAGAGGAAACAACGCATCTGACTATGAAAATTTACAGCCATCCGATAGGATCATTACCCATGTAGGTATTTATATGGGTAATGGAAAGATCATTCATTCACCTTCCAAAAACAGCGGCGGGGTCCATATTGGCGAATTGACGTGGCGGCAGTTAAATCACCGCTTCGTCTTGGGAGGAAATATTCATGATTAACTAAAAGAACCTCACATGGAGGACAGCAAAAATCCACAACCTGTTGCGGTTGTGGGTTCATTGCTGAAATTACCAATTTAAATTTTGTTTTTGTACTTCGGCAACAGCTGGATTTTTAATAAGCAATCCACCATCCGCACTAATGACTTGACCTGTAATAAATGTAGATTCATCACTACCTAGAAACACAGCTAAATTAGCAATATCTACAGGATTACCAATACGTGGTGTACATTTTAAATCTGTATAGATATCTATTAATTTTTTTAATGACTCTGGCGCATTTTCTACCATCGTATCGCTTAGTACCATACCTGGTGCAATTGCATTGCATATTGAACCGCCGTTGACTTCGTTAATGATATAACCCCTGCTTTTGCAGCTGCGTACGCGGATTTTCCAAGTTCACCAACCAATCCTCCCATTGAAGTAGTATTAATGATCGAGCCTCCACCATTTTCAAGCATGACTGGAATCGCATATTTTGTTCCTAAAAGAACCGATTTTAGATTAAATCGCATCGTTTCATTCCATTCGAACAAATCCATTCCCACTACATCTACATCACCTTTAAAATTAAGACGAGCGGCATTATTGTGAAGAATGTCTAAGCGACCAAATTCATTCTTAGCTGCTAAAACCATTTCTTCTATTTGTTCAGGTATACCAATATCAACGTATTGTGCAAGTGCTATTCCATCCATAGCTTCAATCTCTGCAACAACTCGCTTTGCACTCTCAATGTTAATATCAGCAACAACGACTTTAGCTCCTTCTTTTGCAAACAACTTAGCTGTCGCTTCCCCCATTCCAGAGGCTGCTCCTGTTACGATTGCTACCTTATTCTCTAAACGACCCATATTAATTCCTCCCATTGACTATTTATTAACATAAAACAATATGTATAGCATACCAACTAATTTACAAGTGTAAACTTGTTAACAAAAATATTTTAAAGTTACAATCATTACCGATGCTGCGGTAGATAACATTATCTCCATTGGTGGCGAGGTGAATACCACTTGTGGGTAGCCGAAGATGCCGTTCACGGTGTCTTGTACTTAGCTAGTGACAAGTTCAATTTGTAACTGCAGCTAAAGTTAGGTATCGATGACGGTTGGACAACCCTTTAAAAACAAAAAAAATTCCTTGATGATACGAAAAAATTTCGTAATTGTATCATTAAGGAATTTCTTATTTTTCTAATTTAAACAATCGTTGAATTTCGTCCGTGAATGGACCCTTTAATGATATTCGTAGTAATAACATAGTCATTTCTTCGGCAGAAAATTTATAGTTATTCTGTATCCACCATAAAATACTCTCAAAATAAGCCCCCACTGCATAATTAATTGCAAATTCCAATGGTATGCTTACCTTATCTTCTTCCGAATTTGCAATACGAAGTCCATCCTCAATGTAATTTTTTAATATGCTCTTTAATTCATTAATGAAATCAGAGTCTGGACTGAAAAGAAGAAATGAATGGTAAAATATATCATTATCTGAAATATGTTGAAATAAATTCACCATATTAATCGGTAAATTTTTAAGTCTAACATCTTCCACTCTCATCTGTTCTTTAATCACTAACATTTGATTTAACTCAAGTAACATTTCCTTATATATAGCTGTTCTCAAAGAATAGACATCATTATAAAGCTTATAAAAGGTAGGCCTTGTCAGCCTGCTTTATCACATATTTCTTTAATTGAAAGAGTTGAATTCGTAGCCATTATTAGTGCTAAATACGCTTCATGAAGCTTCTTTTTAGAACGTATTTGTCTTGGATCAAGCTTATCACTCAAAGCGCTATCCTCCTATAATCTAACGCAAATACTTTTACTGTATTATATCATTCAACAATCATTTTATTATACACTCTATAATTTATATCAACTAACTTCCCCATAAAACAACCTCCACAAAGATGGCGACAATTGGTTGTTGCACTGCAAGGCAAACCTTCTTCTCATCATCGCTCTCTCCATACTCTTATTCGTATGCATCCCTTACATTTACGCAAAAGAAAAGCTGTCGAGAGATTATTCTCGACAGCTTTTCTCCATGATTACATGAAATCAAAGTACTTTATTGGATTGTAGATAAAAGAGATCCTCTAAAGCTCTCTATAGACTGGCTGCATCATCCCTTGAGTAGGTTGATTCTCTTCGTACTCATAATATTGCGACTGAACCGTCGCATGTGATTGCGTCTCCACGGGTACGGACGACTGCTGATAGGGCTCATCCACATACATGATTCTGCGCTGAATTTGCATAAGCCCATTCACGACGCGAAGCGCGATCCAGAAAAGCACAAGACCAACGCCTACATACAGCATATATTGCTGATTATAGGTCCAATCGATATGAAAATAACTAAACAAGGTATTTTCTAAAATATCAAGCTTCATCTCATTCATCAAAATGATATGTACGACTGGAAGAGCAATAAATCCTAGCCCTAATGATATCGCCGTTACCATAATAATAAAGAATACAATACCTGTTACAAATCTTAGTAATACAAGCATCAGATTTCGAATGAATAGCTCACCATCAAAACCTCTCACCATTTGCATCAACCAGTTTCGTCCTGTTTCGGACTGTTGATTGTTGGATGAAACAGGAGGAGTAGGTAAACGTAAAATTTGCCTTATCATGCTTTGTTCAAAGCTTATAATCCCATTCAACAGCTTAGCTACTCCAAAAAAAAGTGGTATTCCAATAAAAATTGGAGCTAATCCGATTGATAGTGCAATTCCCGTTATCGCTACTGTAAAATAGATAATCCCTAATGGGAGAGATAACAATAAATAGAGGATGGCTGCATAGGTTTTTGGATTAAAAAGTACCCAATGCACCTTCCCTGTCGGTGTATTTGCAGTAGCACCTATTGCCTTCATATTCAAACACTCCTTTGGCTTCATAAGTCACGCTTTCCGATATAAATTCATTATATCCGTCTTATTTGCCTGACATAACCGTCCTAAGGGGGGGGCTTAACCTAGACTTTAGACTAGGACTTGCCATGTCTAAATGAACTTATGTGTATTGGAAATTGTATTATAGCGGAAAAGAGGTCTGAATTATGAGGATTCGGACTATTCATATGATAGGAGGTTTTCAAGTGCAATTAACACATATCAATTGCTAATTATACCAAATTTGTTTCTAAGGAGGCTATTAACATGCGGAAGAAATGGCTCACAGCTGGAGCCACTGCTATTTTATTAATGAGTACCAGTGCTGGTGTGTATGCGGGGTCAAATTTGCAGCAGATTAAAGCATTTTTGAATCCAACCATGAAGTTTCAGGTGAATGGAGAACCGTTTCAACCACTGAACGATAAAGGTGCAGTTATGGCACCCATCTCATATAACGGAAGTACATATCTTCCAGTACGTGCCATGTCGAAGGCACTCGGCGTTGCAATCGAATATGATAATACAACCAATACTATCTTTCTTGGTGAAAAAGGGGTAGGGGTCTCGATTGCTGAAGGTTTTGACGCCGATTATCGGACTAAGGATCCCCAGTTAACGAGTTATAATGGTAAAGACTATAAAGATGTTTTCTTCAATAACGCCAGTGGCAACCGCTCAAGCGGATTCATGCTCTATCCTAAGGGAAAATATCAAAAATTGTACCTTCAAGTCGCAGCAGTGGGCAAAGATATTGAGAATTTCTCCGTTCAAGATACTAAGACGGATGCTAAACTTGAAATCGATACTATTGATATGGCGGAAGGACTAAAAACGTTCGAGATTGACATTAGTGGCGTGGAAAGTCTTTTTATACATTCAGATCTTAAGGAAGGTGGGAGCATATTCGTCCCATTAACGACCTCCTACTATAAATAAGAAATGAAGCCTCACCCCAATCGGGGCGGGGCTTTCATAAAGGAGTCGACAGGGATTATCCCCTCAAACTAGCTGCGAAAAGATTGCCTTCTCATCCACATCGTTGCAACCCACTTTTCTCCTTTGATCACGGGTGTACCTGCATGCAGTGTGAGGTCGTTTAATTCCTGATCACTGTAGAAATATTCGAAGTAGACCGCCATACCTTTGCTAGGAAAAATAGATAAATGCAGCTTAGGGAATGTTGTTTCTCCACCTTCCTCCACATCATTCAAATACATCACGATCGTACTAATTCGATTGTTGGCGGCACCTGCTCGACTTGTTTCTGCGAAGAAATCAAAATGAGGTTGATACTCTTGGCCAGGGGTATATTGCAGAACTTGCAAGCCATCGCCATTCTTAATAGGGATATTCATAATTTGAGAGAGTCGCTGCTCGATTCTTGTAACCATCTCATTCTCTTCACAAAATACACCACTGCTCGTTCTAATTGAATTGACCTCATAATCTTGGCCTATTTTTGAACGCTGCAATTGTTCACTAGAATGCTTTATTAGCTCATCGCATTCCTCATCGCTAAGCACATTTCCTAATACGACAACCAGAGGCTCCTCATACTTGGCAATCATTCGAATCTCTCGATCTTCGGTCTTGATTGTATTTCCAGCATGATCAAATATCGTCCGTTCCTTCTCTGTCGTATTCCCTATCATTCTTATGCAGCCCCTATAGTATGACGTCCATCACGGAACAACATACCATTAACTGGAATAATTAGCTCTAATAACTTTTCAAACAGAGTATACAATTAACATGCCTCATATTTCGCGGAGTAGAAGACCACTTCCTGTCTCGTCACCCACGCAACGATTTCTTCAAGAAATGATTTAGTTTCTCTGTACACAACAGCATCGCGATGGCAAACATGATAATAAACCACGGAAAGATACTAATGTTTATATTGGTTGCAAGCAAACCAAGAAAGGGAGGGATTAGTGTACTTCCCGTATAAGCAGCTGCCATTTGAAAACCCATAATGGACTGCGCCTTTTTTTTCCCAAATCGGGCAGGGGTCTCATGTAGCATACAAGGAAATATGGGTGCTAACCCCAATCCTACAACTGTAAATCCTATAAGCGAGAGGATCGGTGGAAATGGTAATACAAGCAATAATGTTCCGAATAAAGCGATCAGCTGACCATACCTAATTAGCATTCGACTACTCATTTTAAACGTAATAAATCCAGTAATCATTCGCCCAACGGTGATGCCTATATAGAACCATGAGACCCATTGTGCTGCCGTTGCTGCGGATAAATCTTTTATATTTACAAGAAAGCTACTGCCCCATAACCCCATACTTGCCTCGATTCCACAATAGAATAAGAAGGTTAGCATCGCTAATTTGACTCCTTTTATATTCCACGGCTTCTTATTCTCAGCAATGGGATCTAACTCCTGATTACCCGACTCATGTTCATCTTCCGTATTCATGACGTGACTACGGTTTGCAACTCGATCCCACAGAGGAAGCGTAACGAATAGAATAACTACTAGAATAAGTTGAATAACCGCAACGATGAGATATCCTTGTCTCCACTGATTGGTGCCTGAAATAGACGAAGCCATAATCATCGGACCCAGTGTAGCACCTACTCCCCAAAAACAGTGCAGCCAACTCATATGATGTGCTTTGTAATGAATAGCCACGTAATTATTTAATCCTGCGTCTACAGACCCAGCGCCTATTCCGAGTGGAATCGCAAAAATAACCAACCAAATAAGTGAAGGAGACCATGTAAAACCAAATAGCGCTGCTGCTGTCATGATACAACTCACAAGTGTCACTTTC
Source organism: Paenibacillus sp. Y301 (assembly GCF_059445505.1). NCBI lineage: Bacteria > Bacillati > Bacillota > Bacilli > Caryophanales > Paenibacillaceae > Paenibacillus > Paenibacillus sp. Y301. The sequence goes on from NZ_JCAIUL010000014.1 coordinate 66,300, forward strand.
CCCGTACCAAAACGATGGAGCACGGTACCACTTATCAAGCTTGATACAATCGTACAACCTGCAATAACCATTGAAATAATTCCTGCAGTTCCTAGTGATGCATTCAGATCCATACTCATCACAGGCCATGCTGATCCTAGCAATGAATCAGGTAGCCCCAAACTAATAAACGCTAAGTAAATAATAATCAAAAAGAACGTTGCCATCTTTGTATGTACTCCTTAGTGTTGATGTACTTATTAAACTCATTTAATAAGTTATTACGATAATAGCAGGAATAGGTTTTACTGACAAGTTAAAATGTGAATACTATTGATCCTTATTCATAACAAAAAGCCCCCATTTTGTGAAAAATGAGGGCTCGCTATTTCTAGCTTATTAGCTTCGGATTAAATAATCGAAAGCACCTAACGCCGCAGTAGCACCAGATCCCATAGAAATGATGATCTGCTTATAAGCACTATTCGTACAATCTCCTGCAGCAAATACTCCAGGTATGTTTGTAGCACCGTGACTGTTTACAACAATCTCACCCATGCGAGTTCGTTCAACCATGTCACCTAACCAATCGGTATTAGGTACAAGACCGATCTGTACAAACACACCCTGCAATTCAATATGCTTGATTGCTCCTGTATCACGTTCTTCATAAGAAATACCGTTAACTTTATCAGTTCCAGTCACTTCTTTTGTCATAACGTTTTTCAGTACAGTAACATTAGGCAGACTGTAAAGGCGATCTTGTAACACAGCATCAGCTTTTAGTTCTGGTGCAAATTCAAGAACTGTCACATGTTTCACAATTCCTGCAAGATCAATTGCAGCTTCAATACCTGAATTACCGCCACCAACAACGGCAACATCTTTTCCTATGAATAAAGGACCGTCACAATGGGGGCAATAAGCCACACCTTTGTTCTTGAACTCTGTTTCACCAGGAACACCCATATTGCGCCAACGTGCACCTGTTGATAGGATAACTGCCTTACTCTTCAGAATCGCACCATTCTCGAGTTCAACTTCGATTAGATCCTTCTTCTCAAGACGTTTTGCACGCTGTAGATTCATTATATCGATGCCATATTCTTTAACCTGCTCTTCAATGCTAGCCACGAGCTTAGGACCCTCAGTATATTTAACACTGATAAAGTTCTCAATACCCACAGTATCATTGACCTGACCGCCAAAGCGTTCAGCAACAATACCTGTGCGAATTCCTTTACGTGCTGCATAAATTGCTGCACTTGCACCTGATGGACCGCCACCAACAACAAGTACGTCAAAAGGTTCTTTATTGTCAAACTCTGACGCGTCAGGACCATTACCCATTTTGGCAAGAATCTCTTCTACGGTCATACGACCGCTTTCGAAGAATTCACCGTTAAGGTAAACACTTGGTACAGACATAATTTCCTTGCGTTCTACCTCTTCTTTGAAGGCTCCACCATCAATCATCGTATGAGAAATACCAGGATTAAGGATGGACATCAAGTTCAGGGCTTGTACAACATCAGGACAATTATGACAGCTTAAGCTGATATAAGTTTCAAACGTATATTCACCACGAATGTTCTTGATCTGATCAATAACATTCTGTTCAACCTTAGGAGCTCGTCCACTAACTTGTAATAGAGCGAGTACTAATGAAGTAAATTCATGGCCTAATGGTGTTCCAGCAAAAGTTACGCCTGTTTCTTCACCCACACGATTTACGCTAAAGCTTGGCGTTCTAGGTAATTGTGTGTTTTCCACAGTGATCATGGAAGACATGGTAGCGAGTTCATCGATCAGTGACAACATTTCTTCAGATGCCTCATCATCGCCTGCGCTAACCCTTAACACGATATTACCTTCCAAGAGCTGGAGGTATTGTTCTAGTTGGGACTTTATTTCTGGATCTAGTCTCATCTTCTACACCTACCTTAAATTTTACCTACAAGATCAAGACTTGGTTTAAGTGTTGCAGCACCTTCAGACCATTTCGCTGGGCAAACTTCACCTGGATGGTTACGTACATACTGCGCAGCTTTGATTTTGTTAACAAGAGCACTAGCATCACGACCAATGCCTCCTGCATTAATCTCAACCGTTTGGATAACGCCGTCTGGATCAATAATGAATGTACCACGATCAGCTAGACCATCAGCTTCGATCAATACATCAAAGTTACGAGAAACAACATGGGAAGGATCACCGATCATAATGTATTTAACTTTACCAATAGCATCAGAACTTGCATGCCATGCTTTATGTGTGAAATGAGTATCTGTTGATACGGAATACACTTCAACACCAAGACCTTTTAAAGTTTCATATTGGTTCTGTAGATCTTCTAGTTCTGTAGGGCATACGAATGTAAAGTCAGCTGGGTAAAAGCACACTACACTCCATTTACCTTTGAAATTTTCCTCTGTAACATCAATAAATTTACCGTCTTGAAATGCAGATGCTGTGAATGGTAGTACTTCTGTTCCGATAAGTGACATATTTATAATCTCCTTTTAAGTTGTATTAGTATTAATATAGTATATTCAAGCCTTAAAACAACTAACTGTGAATATACTTTATAATCATTATTATTAACTAAATAATATAATCCGTCAAGTTAGTTTAGAATAATTATAATTAACATTTTGTGAACTCTCTAAACTACGCTCTAAATTACATGTTAATTTCATTACACATTATGCTTCGAATTGAACCAGAGTATTCACTTCCTCAAGATGATGATGGAGTGATCTCTCTTATAGAGTGACAAAATCCTGAACCTTTAAAATAGACGCATAATATTCCTATTAATTACAAATATACTATAAAACTAAATAAATATCTAAAGGTATCTTAAAATATTTCCCCTATTTCAAGCTGGCTAGCTTCTCCATAAAGTCTGCCACGATTTCCAACGACGCTACGTCGAAGCTTGTTAACAATCCCATCGCTTTCTTATCCTGCTCTTGGTGGAATAACCGATGCAGTTCGGCCAATTCGGCACCGAGCGGACTCACGGAGAAGTAAATCTCTTTCAGGTTGTCCGGCAGTTGTTTCTTCTGAATCAGGCCCTGATCCAACAATTTACGGGTGATTTTCGAGACGGCGCCTTTTGTTAACTCCATATCGCGGGCAATATCAGCCCCTATAATGCCTTCATGCGTATTGATGACGTCCAAAACATGGAGACTTGAGACAGATAGGCTGGGCAGCATCTTTTTTAGCCGGTCGTCAGAAATACGGTCCATGAGCCACAGTCGATCCTGGTCCTCGTCGGCTTCGCTAATGAGGATCCGGTAGATTGATTTTTCGATGCGGTTTTTGAGCTGAAGTAAATCATCATTCATATCTTCTGCCATAAGGGAAGCCTACCTTTTTTTATTTTAATTATATCATAGTTTCCATGGAAACTATTTGACACAATATCTTTTTCTTGGTAATATGGTTTCCATGGAAACCATAAGGTGAAACGGGGTCTTCCTATAGCTTCAGCAGAAACTATCTATTGGGAGGGAATTTTAATGAATGAGGTTATTCAACTGATCCGCGAACATCGCTCCATCCGTAAGTTTCAAAATATTCCGTTGACTGGCGAGCAAATCGAAGCCATTGTCGATGCAGCGCAGATGGCACCAACCTCGGCGCATATGCAGCCGTTCACAATCATCGGCATTACTGATCAGGAACTGCTGAAGAATATCGCAGTGCATTCGAAAAATCCCTCAATTGGGGAATGCGGGTACTTTTTTATTTTTTGCACCGATCTACATCGGATGATGCTAGCCGCCAGCCCGGAACAACAAGAGAAAATGAGTCATACCCTGAGCTTCTCGTATTTTTATCAAACCGCTGTACTGAGTGCCTCGCTTGCTCTGCAAAATGCCAATTTGGCTGCCCAATCAATGGGGCTCGGAGCCGTAATTATCGGTGGAATAAACGAAACCTTGCCTGCCCTCGACAAATGGCTTGACCTGCCGAACCTCGTCATTCCTTTGGTCGGTCTTGCAGTAGGGATTCCCGATGAATTCCCTGAGCAAAAGCCACGGTTGCCCCAGTCTGCCGTATTTTTTGAAAACCAGTATGATCACGATCTTAAAGCAAAGGTCGAAAGCTATGACCGGGAAATCGAGGAATACTATGGCGCACGAACGAATAACAAACAGAAGGCAAGCTGGTCCGGCAAATTTATTGCCATGCTAGAAAAAGATTTGCCGTTGGGCGGATATACCGAATACGTAAAAAGTAAAGGTTTTGATTTGAAGTAGTGAGGATTGTCTATATAAGGCATGTTGACCTTTTCTTATAGTCTCTTATCCCTAAAATGAAAAATCCACAACCGGATTTGGTTGTGGATTTAAAAATGGAGGCGAGGAGCTTGGCTGTACAAGATCACCATACGCTGTAGTTATTTTAAACAAATTCAGCTTGTTGAAGTAATCGCTGAATGATTGCTGCAGCTTGACGAGCCCAAGAGGCCAATTGTTCACTATCTGCGAAATTGCTGACTAACTCTTGCTGCTTCGTACCGTCTATCTCCTTATTCAACTCCACAAGCTTCATTGCCCTAGATAGAATAACCATCGCTTCCTGTCTAGTTATCTTCTCATTAGGGCTGAAGGAACCATCGTTATATCCATCGACCAAACCATAAGAAAACCCGATCTGAACGGATTGATGATACCAGGCTTTCTCCTCTATATCATTGAAATGAAATGTCTTGTTTGCTGAGCTTAAGCCTAATGATCTAGTAATAATCGCTATATACTCTGCGCGTGTAATATCACTATCCGGTATAAACTGTTGCTCGTCTGCTCCATTAATAATAATTGTATTACCCACAGGGATAGATCCTACACGTATTACGACGGGAGTTAAGCTCATGTCGGATGGTACAAGCGCCTTTCCACAAAAGTATCGAATTGATTTAATTCTATTTCCTTGTTTCCATATAACCCCTTTATAGAAAAACTAATCGGCGGAACGACAAATGAAACCTGCCCATGACCCAAATTCTCAAATCCCGATATAGGAAGATTAATTATTTGCACCTTGATCTTCATGTCCTTTAAAGGAATATCGGTTCCTAGTTGATTACGCCATTTATTAACGCTAACTTGATCCAAGGGAAGAGTATACACTACCGTTTCCGTAATCACTTGAATGATTGCATTGTTGTTCTCCAAGATTTGTAGGAGTTCAGAGTTCATCTCCCAATTGACGGTTTCAGAATGGTTACGAACCGTAATCGTAATAATCGGTTTGTTGTCCGATTTATTCAGCATCGCTTGAAGTTGAGCTTCTTCCAAGAAGACCGTTGTTACCTTTTTTCCTTCGACCATTTTAACATCAACTTTTGCTACCTCCGACTTCCCCCCTGTACTAATAATGACAGCATCAACACTAGGAAGAATTTCTGTGCTCCCCTCACTTACAGAACCACCGCTGCTAGAACCACCCCCGTTAGAACCCCCGCCGCTAACACCCGAGCTTTCTTGATAGGTAATTGAAGCCAAGTTTGACGTACTAATATTACCTACTGCGTCTTGGAATTGGACGTAAAGTTTCTTTAATCCCGCTTCACCCGTAAAACGCCATTTTTTCTCAGATGATATGGCCTCCCAACTCAACCACGTCACACTATCTTCGGAGAACGCATTTCAGTCACGCCACTACCTGCACCATCTGAAGAAGTTAAAGTTACTGCCACTGACTTGCTGCTTGTCGTGGTTTCACCCTTGTCTATAGCGATTGTTCCTGTAGGAATCGTTTGATCCAGCTTAATAACGTCATTAATGGTTCCACTCACATTGCCAACCTTGTCTTTAAACTGTACATAAACCGTCTTCTCCGCGTCCCCCGTTACAAGGCTCCAAGCCTTTGTTATAACTGATGGTTCCCAGTTTCCCCAATCACTTCCGTTGTTAGAAAAGCGCATCTCCGCTATTCCGCTACCATTGTTTCCGTCGTTACTAGTCAGAGTGAGTGTAACGTCCGTCACATTTGTCCATTCTGCACCTGCTTGGATACTTACCGTACCCTCTGGGGCAGTTACATCAATTTGAAATTTAATGGTTGTCGCGTTACTCGCTGCATCCGTTACAACAAGTGTGTAATCCCCCTCCAGTATGATCTCCGTACCGCTGACAAAGGTTGTTCCATTCAGCTTCGCCGTTCCTTTCATAAATATAGGAGTTACTGACTTATAGACTTCACCCTCCGTTACTCCCGTAACCGTTGGTCCGACATTATTAACCTCAAAATTAACCGTCGTCACATTACCTGCCTGATCCGTGACAACTAGCGTATAAATACCATCTTGTGTAACTTCTGTCCCGCTTGTAAAGGCCGCCCCATTCAACGTTGCGGTTCCTTCGTTAAAAACTACCGTCTTACTTAACTTGTAAACTCCTCCATCTGCTACTCCCGTTACAACTGGAGCTACCGTGTCAATCATGAAGCTTACGGTCGTTACATTTCCTACAGCATCCGTTACGACCAGAGTATAATTGCCATCCTGATCAATATCCGTACCATTAGCAAATGCCACACCGTTCAGCGTAGCCGTTCCATCGTTGAAGCCCACAGATACTTTTGTTTTATAGAATCCACCGTTGCTAACTCCCATCACCATCGGTCCTGTCTTATCAATCACGAAGCTAATAATTGCTTTATTGCCTGCATCATCTGTTACGACTAGAGTATACACACCTTCTAGTGTAACTTGTGTATTATTCACAAAAACTGCTCCGTTTAAGGTCGCTGTCCCTTCGTTAAAGGTAATCGTTTTGCTCGTGTTGTATATTTCGCCATTGTATACTCCCACCACTATAGGTAACGCCGTATCAATACGGAAGCTCACCGTAGCACTATTACCTGCTGGATCGGTGACGATTAACGTATATGCTCCATCCTGCGTAATATCTGTACCGCTGGAATAAGGGCTCCCATTAAGCAATCCGCTGCCTTCGTTAAAAAGAGGGGTAACTGTGCTGTTATATGCTTTGCCATTGACTACATTCGTAATAACAGGTGCGGTTATATCTACTGCAATCGTACTGCTAATAACAGAACTGCTCGAATTTTCGACTTTATCTCTATATTGTACATATACGGTCTGAGCTCCCTCGCCAGCTGGAAGGACCCATGACCTCCCGTTCAGGTCAGCGATACTGAACCAACTGGTCTGCCAACTGCCGTTAATATTAGAAAGGCGTGCCTGCTCAACTCCTGAGCCGCTTCCATCCGTATAGGTTCCTTTCAAAGTGACCGTGTGTGATTTCGACCATGAGGCACCATCATTAATGATCAGTGTACCTGTTGGTGCTGTTTGATCCAATAGAATGGTTTGAGAAGAATTGGTTGAGATCCCATTGTTGTAATCCCTAAGCTGCATATAGATGGTCTTCGATCCATCTCCTCCAGTTAGACTAAATGTTGCTGTATTGCAGCCAAGAAGCCGCTGACAAGTTAGCAACGCTATCCGCAAATCTCATATGGGTAACACTATCCCCTGCATCAGGATCTGATCCTATTACGGATAAATTAACTGTGCTTATGTTTGTCGCTACTCCCTCCGAAATCATAAAAGAACCCACAGGGGGAGTATTAACCGGTCCAGTCTCATAAGTAACGACTAGCTTCGGACGGTATGCAGCATTCTCATGAGTCTCTAAGGAGTGAATGGAGAACCAGCCGCTGTCAGCGTCTGCCTCATTCCCATTGAGTAAGAAGGTGATTTTACGATCCGTGACATCTGTGAAAGCATCTACAGCACTTTTCACATTAAAAGTAATGGATTGATTCTCAAGATAAGTACCCATAGGCACTTCATCAGTACTCTTCGCAATGAATTTATCTGCATAAGGACTACTCGTATCTAAAGATGGAAAGGTTACATAATTCAAATCATTCGTCGCAGATCTTCTGGCTTCCATATACAAAGTATGGTTAGGATTTCTGATAACAGTAGCAACAGTCAAGACCAACTCTGCTGATACAACATTCCCTTCGGGCACACCCAAATCAAACGTTATGCCAGCCCTCTGCCGAACATTCCCGTATTGGTCATTAATCCTGCCAATACCAAGAAAGCCATTCCCATCATTATCATGAATGCCGTCATACTGAATATGACCGTTTAACTCCATCGTATCCTTCGTAGCTGTAAAGGTCTTTGTAACTGTCCCCACTGCCGCCTCAACTCTTAGTATCAACCCGGGTGTGATTGTCGTGAATACAATAACAATAATCATTAATAGAACTAGAATTTTTTCTTTCATGATTACTCTCCTTTTCATCAAAAAAAATATCAATATAATATAATTCATTTCACACTTGGCGATGAACTTCACTTATACGTGTCTATCTAAACTTATACATGAAAAGCGTATACGTACTGTCCCATCTTTATATGTAATCAATCTATTATATATTTACAGCATTTTAGAAAATAGTGACTGCTGTCATCAATATTGTCACATGACAAATTTGTATATTTATCCAAATACGAGGATATGGATGTGCCCAATTCTTGTCTCGCACCTCCTCCATACAACGAAAAAAAGGACACCTTTTGGGTATCCTTATAGCCAATAAAAAGAACGCCACATTTAAGGCGCCCGTCTACAATTCACTCCCTAAACAAGAAAAAACCCGCTAGATCAGCGGGTCTTTCAAATGGAGGCGAGGGGAGTCGAACCCCTGTCCGAAAATATCGACACATAAGATTCTACGGGTGTAGTCACAGTTTTGATGTCACCCGAGTATCGCCCCGTAACCGGCTATACGTTGGGTCAGCCTGATTATCTTCTTCAGCTCACCGCAGGCGGAGATGAGACAGCGTATTCCACTATTTGTTAGCCCCTAGTCTAGTCACATGGACGATGCTAGGTAGGAGCACGCTAACAGGTTATTAAGCTGCTAATGCGTAGTTGTTTTGTGTTTTGCCATTTAATAGGCTTTAGCGTTGATAAAGCGGACGCGTCCCCACTACCCGCTACTCATGCTCAAACTATCCCCGTCGAATCCATAAACGCCCCCTTAATATAAAGGGCTTCTAGGATAGAATCTTGAGTAGTCAAGACATGATGTTCTATTCAGTATCCTTTTCCTCCATGAAAAAGGACAACTAGAAGGTAATCAATCAACAAGATCAAGTGATCTCGTATAACTAAGTATATCACATATGGCATACATTATGAAACTTAGTTCAAGGAAATATAGGTCAAGATTGCCAGACATGTGAGCCTAAAGAAACTTCAGCCGTTTACCATCCTGCATCAAACCGTTATCGTGCAATCTTTTGCTTCTCTCGTAAAGCACGTTGAATATCACGCTGTGCATCACGTTTAGCAGCAGTATCTCTTTTATCGTATTGTTTCTTCCCTCGACCTAGACCAATAAGTAGCTTTGCATAGCCATTCTTAATATAGATCTTAAGTGGAACAACCGTGTAACCTTCTTGCTTCAACAACCCGACTAACTTCTTAATCTGTACTTTATGCATAAGAAGTTTACGTGTTCGCGTTGGATCCGTCGGATTACTCCGATTCCCTTGTTCAAAAGGGCTGATGTGCATATTATGAATATGAATCTCACCATTACGAATCGTAGCAAACGCATCACCAATGTTCGATCTACCATTACGAAGTGACTTAATCTCTGTACCCGTTAAGACCATTCCAGCTTCATACGTTTCTTCTATGAAATAATCATGGGAAGCTTTCTTGTTCTGGGCCAAGACTTTCCCGTCACTATTATTCTTACCCATGTCCTCAACCCCTTACATCATGATAAAAAATGGATTCTGGTACATATTCCTCATCCAACAAAGAATATACCAGAAATCCATTGTATCAACTGCATCCTTCAAAATCAAGATGAGGCAAGCCCTCTAAGCTTCTAAAGGTATCTACTACTTCTCTTCGCTTGAGGTTTCGTTTGTCTTACTTTGCTCTTCTCTTGCTGGGCGTTTACGTGAATTGCCTCCAGCACCACTTCCCGGTGTTGCTTCTCCACCTAGAAAGATTCCACCGCGACCTGAAGGTTTACGTCCATTCCCATTGGAAGGTGAACTATCGTTACGTGTTGTCTCGCTAGTTGCTCCTGCTCCGTATCCTCCCTTACCTGATCCGAATGCAAATCCAGGACCACGCGTTGTCTGTAAAGCATCATAACGACCTGCTGGAGCACCTGGACCACGGTCACGTTTACGTCCTGCGCCCTTATCCTTATTACCACTATTTCCACCTTCACGTCTAGGAGCTGCTCCACGACTAGCTGGTTTCGTATTTTCACTTGGAGTAGCGGTTTTACCACCCTCAGCAACAACTACATTGTCATTTACAGGTTTAAAAGCAACATCCTTATTGCCTTTACGGTTGTTGAAACCGCCCGATTTACCTTTACCTCTACTACCTCTGCCTTCAGATGGCTTACTCCCTGCATCTGTAGCTGCACCGTTAACCATTGTATTATTCCCCATATTCATCGCTTTCTTCTTACCTCCACCATGTGCACCAGGCGCCTTTGTGCCTCTGCTGTTAGATCCGATTTTCCCACCAGTTGTCTTTCCTGAAGCTCCCTTATCACCACGAGCTCCGTTCTTGTTACCTCCACGGCCCGGACCTTTACCAAAACTGCCATTTGCCCCTGCTGGACGACCCCCATTTCCGCCTCGGCTACCTTCCTTCCGCGGCTTCATATCGATCAATTCAAAATCGATCGTATGGTCGTCCATATTCACACGTGCTACACGAATCTTCAATTCGTCACCAATGCGGAATACTTTAGAAGTACGTTCACCAATTAATGACATCATCTGTTCATTAAAGTGATAATAGTCGTCTGTCAGCGCACTCAAACGAATTAAACCTTCGACTGAATTCTCTAGCTCAATAAACATACCGAAGTTAGTCACACTGCTGATCATTCCATCGAATTCTTCGCCAACCTTATCCAACATATACTCAGCCTTCTTAAGCTGATCCGTATCTCGTTCTGCTTCCACCGCAACGCGCTCACGCTCGGAAGATTGTTGAGCTACATCCGGCATACGTGAAGCAAGGTATTCCTGACGCTTATTACTTAACATCCCCTTGTTCTCGATCACTTCTCGAATGACACGATGTATTGCAAGGTCAGGATATCGACGAATAGGTGATGTAAAGTGTGAATAGTACTCAGCCGCGAGCCCGAAATGACCTGACGTCTCTGCATCATATTTCGCTTGCTTCATCGAACGAAGCATCATCGTACTGATAACCGTTTGTTCCTTTGTTCCTTGAATATCTTCAAGTAACCCTTGTAGAGCTCTTGGATGGATAGAGTTTCCGCGACCTTTGACATGAAAGCCAAAATTCTCAGCAAAAGCCAAGAAGTTCTGTAGTCTCTCTGGATCTGGATTCTCATGGATACGATAGATGAACGGTACTTTTAGCCAATGGAAATGCTCAGCTACCGTCTCATTCGCCGCAAGCATGAACTCTTCAATCATTTGCTCCGCGATTGAACGTTCTCTTTTGACAATATCTACAGCCTTACCCTTCTCATCCACAATGACTTTAGATTCTTGGAAGTCAAAATCCACAGCGCCACGGCGCATGCGATTACCACGAAGCTTCAAAGCCAATTCTTTCATCAGTCGGAAGGTATCAACTAAGTCACTATAACGCTCCATTAACTCAGGATCTTCATCCTCTAGAATTTTGCGTACATTCGTATAGGTCATGCGTTCTTTCGTTCGAATTACGCTCGTAAACACATCATGATTAACGACTTTCATATTCTCATCGAATTCCATCTCACATGATAACGTTAGCCTGTCCACCTGGGGATTAAGACTACAGATCCCATTCGATAGGCGATGTGGCAACATCGGAATAACGCGATCAACCAAATAAACGCTGCATCCACGATTGTAAGCTTCCTTATCCAGCTCAGAGCCCTCTCGCACATAATAACCTACATCGGCGATATGAACTCCAAGGAGATAGTGCCCATTCGGTAAAAGCTCAACATTAACAGCATCATCTAGATCCTTAGCATCTTCACCATCAATTGTTACAATGGTTTTATTACGTAGGTCACGTCTGCCTTGCTGAGCAATCTCCTCATCAGTAATGGAATCCGGCGCTTGTTCCGCTTCAGCCAATACTTCCTCAGGAAATGCTTCTGGTAATTGATGTTTACGAATAATAGAGATAATGTCTACACCCGGATCATCCTTATGACCAAGTACTTCAGCTACTTCGCCTTCTGCAGCAGAACGCCCTTCTGGATAGTTCACAATCCGTACAACGACCTTCTCACCGTCCACAGCACCATTAAATGCATTCTTAGGTATAAAAATATCACGGTTAATTCGCTTGTCATCAGGCAATACGAAACCATACGCTTCGTTATTCTGGAATATCCCAACCACTTGTGTAATTGCCCGTTTCACTATACGGATAATTTCGCCTTCTAACTTACCTCCAGCTGCACTCTTTGAAGTAACACGAACAAGGACAATGTCACCGTTCATAGCACTCTTAAGGTCGTTAGCGTTGATGTAGACATCGGGGTGGTCCCGATCGTCTGGAATTAGAAATGCAAAACCTTTGGCATGCGCTTGTACGCGACCACGTATAAGATCCATACGCTCCGGTACACCATAACGATTGGTACGTGTTAGTATAATTTTTCCGTCTTGTTCAATGGCGTTCAACAGTTTCACGAATTCCTTGAAATCCTGAGCCTGACTAATCCCAAAATGCTGTTCCAGCTCTTGGTATGTCATTGGCTTATAAGCTGTTTCACGCATAAAATTCAGTATCTCTTCTTCTGATATCATATTTATCACCTCAGATGACTTGCAATATAGATGCAATGCAAGCTCTTATGTATCCTTTGCTTCATATTATTTCTTTATTATTTATTTGTTTACCATTTATTTCTTTACTATACCCTTACCCTAGTATACACGATTTCAATCCCAAACATCCCTTTTCCATCTATGTACCTCTTCATTGTTCAACACCATCACACCAATTACATATGAATAAAGACAGGGAAACATTAGTCAAACTACGAGGAAGTGTTCTACGAGGAAGTGTTTCAAATTTTTGGGATATCAAGATTCAAAATAGAGTTTGTATAGGAGAGTTAACATGAAGGGTTAGAAGAATTATTTACAAATGTCAGTGAACGAGGATGAGGATTGCTATTTTTATTTAACAAAAAAACCTTCACTCCACATAGGATATGTAAGAGCGAAGGTTTCGGAAATTCTCATTAGCTAACAACAGCTACTGCAATAGCAAGGATAAAGAATCCTGCTGCCAATGCAACCGTTACACGCTGTAGGACCAAGTCCATACCACGAGCTTTACTTTTACCAAAAAGATGTTCAGCACCGCCGGAGATGGCGCCGGAAAGCCCTGCACTTTTCCCTTTTTGTAAGAGAACCACCGCGATTAAACCAATGGAGAAAATAACGAGTAATACTTGTAAAAAGAGTTCCATTCATTCCACCTCCTAAACGTGTCAAACATTCTAATGTATTCCAAGTTGAATTAATTAGTTATTTACGGAAAACAGCATTCTTATTGTATCACATGAGCCTATATTTGACAAGATTACCTCCTCAATTAGGGGGAATATCCATAACCTAGAGGGTCAAGCCAAACGTACTCATTTCTTATATTAAAAAAAAGCCAGTCGGTGTGCACCCGATCTGGCCTTTTTTATCTATGTTAAATTATTTTTTCAAGTTGTAGAAAGATTTCATACCGTTGTATTGAGCTAATTCACCCAATTGATCTTCGATGCGAAGCAATTGGTTGTATTTAGCGATACGGTCAGTACGGGAAGGAGCACCTGTTTTGATCTGACCAGCATTTGTTGCAACAGCGATATCAGCGATTGTGCTATCTTCTGATTCACCAGAACGGTGAGAGATAACAGCTGTGTAACCAGCGCGCTTAGCCATTTCAATTGCATCGAAAGTTTCAGTCAATGTACCAATTTGGTTAACCTTAACCAAGATGGAGTTACCGATACCTTTTTCGATACCTGTTGCAAGACGCTCAGTGTTCGTAACGAACAAGTCATCACCAACCAATTGAACTTTATCGCCCAATTTTTCAGTAAGCAATTTCCATCCATCCCAGTCATCTTCGGACATACCGTCTTCGATTGTGATGATTGGGTACTTCTCAACCCATGAAGCAAGAAGATCAACATACTCAGCGGAAGTGTAAGATTTACCTTCACCAGCAAGTGTATATTTACCATCTTTGTAGAACTCAGTAGAAGCAACGTCCATACCTAGGAATACATCAACGCCTGGTTTGTAACCAGCTTTTTCGATAGCTTCGATAATTGTTGTGATTGCTTCTTCATTTGAGCTAAGGTTCGGTGCGAATCCGCCTTCATCACCTACAGCTGTGTTCAATCCTTTAGAACTCAATACGGATTTCAAGTTGTGGAAGATTTCTGCTCCAACACGAAGAGCTTCTTTAAAGCTTGGAGCTCCTACTGGAAGAACCATGAACTCTTGAACGTCGATGTTGTTATCAGCATGCTCACCACCGTTGATGATGTTCATCATTGGTACTGGAAGAACTTTAGCGTTGAATCCGCCAAGGTAAACATACAAAGGAAGATCCAAAGCGTCAGCAGCAGCGCGAGCTACAGCCATGGATACAGCTAGAATAGCATTAGCACCCAATTTACCTTTGTTGTGTGTTCCATCAAGAGTGATCATCATTTTGTCGATACCGACTTGATCCAATGCATCCATACCAATAACTTCAGGAGCAATAATGTCGTTTACGTTCTTAACAGCTTGCAATACACCTTTACCAAGGTAACGAGATTTGTCACCGTCACGAAGCTCAACCGCTTCATGAGCACCAGTAGATGCACCGGATGGTACGATTGCACGGCCAAGACCGCCTGATTCCAAATATACTTCAACCTCAACTGTTGGGTTACCACGAGAATCTAGGACTTCGCGAGCATACACGTCAGAAATAATAGTCATGTGTTTTTTCTCCTTTGTTTGAACATCATTTTTTTGTAAAAATTCACTTATTTGTGACTAGCTATCATAGATACGCCAGTCATTTCAACAGGTTTAGGCAATTGCATTAGATCTAGGATCGTAGGTGCAACATCTGCCAATATACCACCATCGCGTAACACAACATCAGAAGCTGTCAGAATGAACGGAACAGGATTAGTTGTATGTGCAGTAAATGGACGTCCTTGCTCATCAAATACCATATCAGCGTTACCGTGGTCAGCAATAATAATGGCTACCCCGCCTTTAGCAATGACAGCATCAACCACTTTACCCATACATTCATCCGTCACTTCAACTGCCTTAATCGTAGGCTCAAGCATACCTGAGTGTCCTACCATATCCGGATTCGCGAAATTAAGAATGATGCAATCGTGATTCTCAGCTTCGATCTCTTTCACTGCAGCATCAGCTACTTCATAAGCACTCATCTCTGGTTGCAAATCATACGTAGCTACTTTTGGTGAATTAATCAGAATACGAGTCTCACCTGGCAGTTCAACATCGCGCCCACCACTGAAGAAGAAAGTGACATGCGGATATTTCTCTGTCTCAGCAATACGTAGTTGTTTCTTGTTGTTCTGTACCAATACTTCCCCAAGCGTATTATCTAGGTTCTTCGGTTCATATGCAACATAACCTTCTACGGTTTCACTGAACATCGTCAAGCATACAAAGTGTAGATTCTCAGGGAACTTAGGTCCACGATCGAAACCGCGGAAATCCTTGTTCGTGAACACTTGAGACAATTGAATTGCACGGTCAGGACGGAAATTCAAGAATACAATTGAATCTCCGCTTTCAACTGTAGATACTGGGTTACCCTGCTCATCTACAATAACGGTAGGTTCTACGAATTCATCAAAAATCGATTTCTCGTATGATTCCGTCACAGCTTGAAGCGCGTCTGTATACTGTGGTCCATCTCCATAAACGATAGCACGGTATGACTTCTCAACCCGTTCCCAACGTTTGTCACGGTCCATAGCATAATAACGGCCCTGTACTGTCGCAATTTTACCGATCCCAACTTGTTCCATCTTAGCATTCAATTGTTCAACGAAATGCTTACCTGAGTCTGGAGATACGTCACGTCCATCTAGAAAGGCATGAATATAGACTTCGTCCAGACCTTCCTTCTTAGCCAAATCGAGCATCGCAAAGACATGTTCAATGTGACTATGTACACCTCCATCGGACAATAGACCATAGATATGGAATTTCTTATTGTTTACCTTGGCAGCGCGAACAGCTTCCACCAATGTAGGATTCTCATAGAACTCGCCATCACGAATGGATTTGGAGATACGAGTCAAGTCCTGATAAACAATACGGCCTGCACCAATGTTAAGATGACCTACCTCAGAATTACCCATTTGTCCTGCTGGCAATCCAACTTCTTCACCACAAGCAATAAGAGTAGAGTTAGGATATTGGCTCATCAACCGTTCATAGTTAGGCTTTTTGGCTTGTGCTACCGCATTACCCTCTTGAGTATTACGAAGTCCGAAACCATCCATGATGATTAAGGCTACCGGTCTTGGTGCTGGCATCTTACTTCGCCCCCTCAACAAGCTGAACGAATGAATCAGGTTGCAAGCTAGCTCCGCCGACTAATGCTCCGTCAATGTCGCTTTGACCCATGTATTCTACCACATTCTCAGGCTTCACACTACCGCCATATTGAATACGTACAGCATTCGCAACATTCTCACCATATAAACCTTTAACTAGATCACGGATATAGGAAATAACCTCATTAGCATCTTGTGCAGTTGAAGATTTACCTGTACCAATAGCCCAGATTGGTTCGTATGCGATAACGACTTGAGCTGCTTGTTCAGCAGTCAGCCCTTTCAAGGCACCTTCAGTCTGAACTTTACATACTGCTTTAGTCTGGTCAGCTTCACGTTCTTCTAGCTTCTCACCAACGCAGATGATCGGTGTAATGCCATGTTTAAACGCAGCGTGTGCTTTCTTGTTTACAATTTCATCGGATTCAGCGAAATAAGCACGACGTTCGGAGTGACCAATAATGACATAGTCAACGCCTAGATCTTTTAACATAACGCCACTGATTTCACCAGTGTAAGCACCGTTGTCTTCGAAATGTAAATTCTGCGCACCAATCTTGATAGCAGTTCCTTTAACAGCTTCTACTAATGCTGGAAGGTTGGTAAATGGTGCACAAATAACACTCTCAACACCAGTTACTTCTGCTTTACCTTTGATTTCTTCAATAAACGCTTCAGCCTCTGGAACTGTTTTAAACATCTTCCAGTTACCTGCGATAATAGGTGTTCTCATGCTATTCACTCCTTGTATTCCCTACACATTTATATCTGACGGGCTGTCCACCCTCAACATGCTAGGTGAAGCAATCCGTCATTTATAAACGAATATTTAGGATTTATTTATCGTTCAATGCCTCTACACCAGGAAGTTTTTTGCCTTCCATGAACTCAAGGGAAGCTCCGCCACCCGTAGAGATATGATTCATTTGATCAGCTAAATGGAATTTCTCAGCTGCTGCAGCTGAATCTCCACCACCAATGATCGTATAAGCATCCGTAGTAGCACATGCCTGAGCTACTTCTAGTGTACCATTAGCGAATGGTTCCATTTCAAAAACTCCCATTGGTCCATTCCATACAACCAATTTGGAGTTTTTGATTACATCAGCATAAAGAGCACGAGTCTTCGGTCCGATATCTACGCCTTCCCAACCTGCAGGAATGCTATCGATGTCAACGATTTGAACATTTGCATCAGCACTGAAGTCGTCAGCAATGACAATGTCGACCGGAAGCATGAAGTTTTTACCAAGCTCTTTAGCCTTCTCAATGAATCCTAGTGCAGTGTCAAGTTTAGAATCATCACACAGGGATAGACCAATTTCATGTCCTTGTGCTTTGAAGAACGTATAAGCTAATCCACCACCGATAAGCACGTTATCAGCAAGATTTAGCAAGTTGTTAATTACGTCAATTTTATCTTTAACCTTCGATCCCCCAACGATCGCTGTAAAAGGACGCTCAGGCGTAGAGAATGCTTTACCTAGCACGGACAATTCTTTTTCCATCAATAGTCCGGATACTGCTGGCAGAAGATGAGCAATACCTTCTGTAGAAGCATGAGCACGGTGAGCAGCGCCAAAGGCGTCATTCACGAACAAATCTGCTAGTTCAGCAAATTGTTTCGCTAGTTCAGTGTCATTCTTCTCTTCTCCAGGATAGAACCGCACGTTCTCAAGCAATAATACGTCACCATTAGTCATTTCAGCAATTTGGGATTTAACAGCTTCGCCAACAGACTCATTAGCTTTGATCACTTTCTTACCGAGCAACTCAGACAAACGCTCAGCTGCAGGAGTCAAACGCATGGATTCTACCACTTGTCCGTTTGGACGCCCCATATGACTTGCCAAAATAACTTTAGCTCCGTGTTCTACCAAATATTTAATCGTTGGTAGAGTTTCACGAATACGTGTATCATCGGTAATTTTACCATCTTCGAGTGGTACATTGAAATCGACACGAACAAATACTCTTAATCCATTAACCTCTACATCCCGTACACTCTTCTTATTCATCTCCACGTTCCCCCACACCCATTATATTTTTATCGATTGGAATCTAAGGAATAACATTTAAAGCATCTACAGCATGACGCCCATGAAGGAGCGTAACCGTTCTATAAACCCATATCTTAAATTTAAGATATTTTTTCGTTATTTTATAAAGAGCGGAAACCATATTACCCGTTTCCGCTCTTTAAGTTTTCTAAGTGCTTTGTCTTTATTACTTAGCCAATTTAGCGAAGTATTCCAAAGTACGAATAAGTTGTGCTGTGTAGGACATTTCGTTGTCATACCAAGCTACTGTTTTAACCAATTGTTTGTCGCCAACAGTCAATACTTTTGTTTGTGTAGCGTCAAACAATGATCCGAATGTAATACCTTTGATATCAGAAGATACGATTTCGTCTTCTGTGTATCCATAAGTGTCCACATCAGAAGCAGCTTTCATAGCAGCGTTAATTTCTTCAACAGTTACATTCTTTTCAAGAACAGTAACCAACTCAGTCAATGAACCAGTTGCAACTGGAACACGTTGAGCAGCACCATCCAATTTACCTTTAAGTTCAGGAATAACTAGGCCGATTGCTTTAGCAGCACCCGTTGTGTTAGGAATAATGTTCTCAGCAGCTGCGCGAGCACGACGGAAGTCTCCTTTAGCGTGAGGAGCATCCAAAGTATTTTGGTCGCCAGTGTAAGCGTGGATTGTTGTCATCAAACCTTCAACAATACCGAAATTATCTTGTAATGTTTTTGCCATAGGAGCTAGGCAGTTAGTAGTACAAGAAGCACCAGAGATTACAGTTTCAGTTCCATCAAGGATTTCATGGTTAACGTTGTAAACAACAGTCTTCATGTCGCCTGTAGCTGGAGCAGAGATAACGACTTTTTTAGCTCCGCCTTTCAAATGCTTCTCAGCTGCTTCTTTAGTAGTGAAGAATCCAGTACATTCTAGTACGATTTCTACACCAAGATCTCCCCAAGGCAATTCTTCAGGGTTACGGTTAGCTAGAACCTTAACTTCTTTACCGTTTACTTTGAAGAAACCGTCATGTACTTCAACGTCACCATCAAAGCGACCTTGAGTTGTATCATATTTTAAAAGATGAGCTAACATTTTAGCATCTGTTAAGTCATTAATAGCTACTACTTCGATACCTTCCACAGCTTGAATACGACGAAATGCAAGGCGACCAATACGTCCAAATCCGTTAATACCAACTTTTACAGTCATTTAATATTTCCTCCCGAAATTCGTTTTTATTTATTCAAGACGGGTTATTAAGCCTGTCGTGACAACAAAATAATAGTCAATCTTCTAAGTTGTGAGAGCCTGTTCTTCCATCTCTCTCTCAATTTCTAAGGCGGCAGCCTCGTCTGTGACGAGTATATCTTCCTGACCAAACCTAAGAACGGCGTGTATTGCTCTGGCCTTACTCTTACCGCCTGCAATCCCAATTACAATTTCAGTGTTCATGATATCTTCCAGTCGAAGACCTAAAATCATCATCTTATGAACCATAGCACCTTTATCATTGAAATAATAACCAAAGGACTCAGCAACTGCGCCATCCACTCTAATAGCTTCAATTGTAGCTGCATCAAGCTTTCTGCGACGTGTCATTTCCATGGCATCACCAATGCCGTGCACGATGATTCTTGACTGTCTGATTAACTGAACAATTTCCTGAATGTTCTTATCTTGGACAAGCGATTGATAAGCATCTTCGCTGAGTAAATCCGGCAAATGCAATAATCGATATTGGGCTCCCACACTCTTAGCCATCGTAGAAGCAACGGTGTTCGCTTGGAACTCCATGCTCTCACCTAGTCCACCACGAGCTGGTACGAACCAAGTTCGCTTAGCGTGGGATGATGACTGTTGAGTCAGTTGCTCAGCGACTGCAGCAAGTGTTGAACCTCCTGTAACAGCGATTATATCCTCATTACTCATGACGCTTAGCAGGGCCTTTGCACCTGCACGCCCCAATTCTCGTTTAGAGAACGTCGATAACTCAGAATCACCAGGCACAATCACTACCTTACGTAGTCCATATGCTTGACGAATTCTATCTTCCAAATCAGCGAGTCCAAATAGATTCTTAGCAATGGGCTCTAGCGACTCCAGCAATTTTCTACCTGAATCACTAATTTTCATCCCCGTACTTTCAATCTCTATTAGTCCTTGCGATTTCAATAGATCTGTCTCGGACCGTAATACACGTTCCGTCATATGAAGCGACGCGGCGAGCGTTCTACGACCAATCATATCAAACAGCATGATTCGTTGAAGAATACTATACCTTGTCTTGAGTGTTTCCATGAGATCAGGCAGAAGCTGCTTTTGTATTTCCAATAAATTTCGCATGCTTTCCACTCCTGCTACATTCTCCATGGCCTTAAAATGTCCCGGGTTAACTTTTTAAGTCCCACCTCTATTGTAACCAATATTTGCTCCTGTTGCAAGCATTCCCTGAGTATATTTCACAAGTTTTGAAATTCTTATACATAATAAGTACCAATCCCTCATACTACATATCTTCGCTATCTATCTTCTACTTATTATGCAAAGTAAAATGAAGATACATCATGATAGTCCTTGCTATTGTTGCGTATTTATCATATAATGATTTTTGCTATTGCTTAACGTGCGCCCGTGGTCAAATGGATATGACGTAGGCCTCCGAAGCCTGAGATCGAGGTTCAATTCCTCGCGGGCGCGCCATTATTATTGCAGTAGCTTGTCTCTATAATATCTTTAACCAAACGCTCAAAGTCCAATCAGGGCTATTTTTTTTGTTCAGAGTTTGACTTTCTTTGACTTTTTCATTTAAAATGTTTATCATGTGGTAAATACGGTAATCGTATGTATAATAAAGGTTATAATTTAGCTAAATAAAGGGAGGTTTTCAACGTGGGTTATATTCCTATGGTCGTTGAACAAAGCAACCGCGGTGAACGCGCTTATGACATCTATTCTAGACTTTTGAAAGATCGCATCATTTTCTTAGGTTCTGATGTAAATGACATGGTTGCCAATTCCATTATCGCACAAATGCTATTTCTAGCTGCTGAAGACCCAGAGAAAGATATCTCTTTATATGTAAACAGTCCTGGTGGATCCATTACAGCCGGAATGGCAATATTTGACACGATGCAGTATATCAAGCCTGATGTATCTACAATTTGTGTAGGTATGGCTGCTTCAATGGGAGCTTTCCTATTGAACGCAGGTGCAATTGGTAAACGTTATGCTCTTCCAAACAGTGAGATCATGATTCACCAACCTCTAGGTGGTGCACAAGGTCAAGCATCGGATATAGAAATTCGTGCTCGTCGTATTCTCAAAATGCGTGATAAGTTGAACAAAATATTGTCCGAACGTACAGGGCAACCACTTGAACGTATCGAGAAAGATACCGATCGTGATTACTTCATGAGTGCTGCAGATGCTGCGGCGTACGGCATCATCGACAAAGTTATCGAAAAGCCATTAGCTCTATAAAATAAGAACTTTTCTCTATAAAAAACCATGTTCCCTAGAGGAACATGGTTTTTTGTTTTATTATTTTAAAGTAGGTAGCACTTGATTATAGGGGATCACAAATGTTGGAATACCTGCAACATAGGGTGTATAGGCATATTGTTGAAAGAACAACGCTAAGCCATCCGTTTTGAGAAAGTAGTCTGCATCATCTTTAAGCCCTTTAAAATCTTCATAGTGCCCATTTATTTCTTTGAGACTCTTCACAACAAATTGATTTAACTCCACTTTATAGGTGGGCTTTTTCTCTTTCAATAGGTCATCTAACGAAAGTAGCTTTCCATTCTTTAAGGAAAAGGTTAATCCTGTCTGCCATGTGCCCCCATGTGCTCCACCCGTATAACTATACTGATCTACAACGATACTTAGCATTCCATTCTCATTGTATGTCACAATATAGTTCTGAAAGAATTGGTAGGTGTGCTCGACAGAACTATCTCTCTTAGCAGCCTGTTCTTTAGAGGCATCTACGAATTGGTCCTTGAGCTTCTCTAGGATAGTGTTAATCTCTTTCTCCGCGTCTGCATTCTCAAGTCCACTAATGATAGGGTAGCGTAACAAGAAAAGGGCATCCTTCGTCTTCGTCTCATCAGATTCTGATTTAATGATCGTATGGTTCTCCACTCTTGGAGTAATACTCAGAGATTTAAGTGATGGATTCCATACGCCTTGATACCCCAAGTAATCACTCATCAACTTGAACGGGACATATAATTTGCCTTTGATATTCTGAACTTCATAGTTATTAACGTAATAGTTATTAATGTTTGTGTTAACCCCATACTCCATTACATCGATATTCAACTGTCTATGCCCACTACCAACACTATAAGTTCTTGTGCCTGGATTATATGTTAAAGGGAGCCCCATTTGATCTCTCAGTACAGTCACGGGAATCAAAGTATTCCCATTATGAATTAGCCCTTTCTGGGATAACGTCGTTCCCTTCCATTTCAGAACCACAGAGGTTTGTTGAATAGTACCTTTTGTCGCATTCGGTGCTGCGTATGTGGATGCTTGTCCTGTATATCCTAGACTAGTACCTAGAATACCAGCTAATAAAACTGCCACACTATATCTCATTACCTTATTCATTTTCCAATACTCCCTTCAACAACTAATTAATGGTATTACTTCATAGTATATCGAAACGGAAAATGAATAAAGTAACATCTGAGTAACAGTATTGTCGTTAGTTGTAAGAGTTAATCAGCCATCAATAAATCGTTAATTCTGTTCGTGATACCCCTTATCTCCATAGGGTTGAAGCTTAAGTAGCCACTTCTGTTCTAATTCCTCGAGCTCTTTCTTAATTTTTTTATTCGATGGGTGGTTTACAGGTACATTCACTGGGACCATACCGATTAGAGACTCACCTTCCTCCAGTTTCAATTTCTCCAATATTTCCAACTTAAATTGATGTTCACCGTATTCCTTCCATTCCTTCTGCAATGCCTTACAGTCATGATTCCCCATATTTAGCATGAACACATCTTTATTGAGCGCTCCATGTAAATTCAGGCTACTTCCGATCCATATTTTATGATTCGCCAAATTGTAGATTTGATATACTCCGATTTCACGTGGACGTTGTTGATACTCTGTTACTAATTGTTTACGTCTTTGCTGATCCATGTCGATCCCTTCCTTCATCATCGTTTGTTATTTCGTCTTACTTTTCACCCAATATTGACTGCCATCCGGTTCCCGCTCCATGAATCCATATTCAATCAAATAACGTCTTAATGTAACATAGTCATCTAACCGAGCTTGAAGGACTGCGTTGACCTCTTTTTCCGTATAGTACTTTTGAACATCAAACAATTGAATAAGATGACGCAAAATTACGATCTTTCGCTTTTCTTTCTTGGGAAATTCTTTTAACGGGCCCTCTAGACCCTGACTAAAATACGTATTAAGAATATCTTCATTCTCTTGCTGCGTGATCGAGTGTCGTTCATCCAACAGCGAAGGAGAATCATGAATATGGATATACTTGTTCTTATTGCTTGATCTCTCCTCCACTAGCTCCATAATGGACAGAAACACCTTTGCTTGCTTCATCTTCTCACGTAAAGTAAAGCGGTGATTCCGAATAGTTGAGGCACTTCCTCCATCTAGTTCTTTAACGATCTCTTGGTCACTTAACCCCATTTGAAAATAGTTCAATAACGTTCGCTGCAAATCTGTTAATCCCGTCCATTTCTTATCTAATCCTAGTAAAAAGTCCACCATTGACGTGTGTTCCCCTGCAATATGCCGACGTACATATTTCTCCGCTTCGTAGAATACCTCTTCTTCCTTATAGATAATACCCTTCTCATATCGCAACCCGCAGACTAAACAAACATATGCCTCCTGTTCTGCATCGTACACATAACCTTGCTTAATTTCCTCAACACTCGCGTTCCAGAAATATTTTGATAAATACCCCATAATTATAGACACCTTCCAATATTGTTTGCTTATTTAATAGACATTATATGTTATCGTTTGTTTTTAATCAAGTTAGTCTGACTTGATTCATCTAAGCAGCGTTATCCTTACAAGCATAAACGGCCTCGCCGTCCTTTAGCGGCGAAGAAACGTTTAGATTTTAACAAAAAAAGCAATTCAAAGCTACGACTGTAGCTTCGAACTGCTTCCAAATATCACTTACTCTTTTATGTGTACAGAATGTTATTCCCGACCGCTTTTCAATTCTGTCCAATACCGATCATAGATCTGCAGGGTATCCCCTACATCACTCAACCATTCTGTCCGATTTAGTTCTTCTTCTGTCAGGTTGATCATCGTATTACTACGATAGGTTTCACTATGGAACTCCATCGCTTTGGTATTCGGATCACTATAACCAATAGCTTCATAGTTGGTCGCACTCACTTGAGGATCCAGCATATAATTGATGAATTTCTCTGCTAATGCTTTATTCTTAGCCCCTTTAGGGATCGCATAGTTATCAGAGAATATCGTCGCCCCTTCTTTAGGCACAACGTACGCAATATCCGGGTTATCCTTTACAATATACGCAGCATCTCCGGACCATACTGTACTGATCCATCCCTCTTCTTGAATCATCTTTTGTTTAATAGTATCTGTATCAAAAGCTAGGACGCTTGGGAGTAATGTCTTCAAATCGTCTACGGCTGTTTTAATCTCCGCTTCATTGGTAGAACTGTTTGAGAACCCTTGCTTCTTAAGAGCCATACCGATTACTTCACGGTTGTCATCTAATAGCAATACTTTTCCCTTATAGGCTGGATTCCATAGATCTTCCCAACTATCAATTGGATCTTTGATATATTTCTTGTTATATGCAATTCCGGTTACACCAGAAGTATAGACAATGGAATATTTATTCTCTGGATCGAACGTTGGGTCTTTGAATGTATCCGAAATATTAGTGAAATTCGGGATATTACTCTTATCCAATGGTTCTAGCAGATTGTTCTTGATCATCGTCTCCACCATATAGTCTGACGGTTGGATTAGATCATAACCTCCGCCTCCAGCTTTAATCTTGGCTAATAGATCCTCATTATTTGCATAAATATCATATGTTACGTCCACATTGAACTCTTTCTCGAAATCCGATATCACCGATTCATCAAAATTGTCCGCCCAGCTGTAAATATGCAACTTCTCTTTGGAGGAACAACCACCCAAAAGGGAAATTGCCAAAACTCCAACTCCAAGCATACTAAAAAATCCAGTTCTTTTCACAGTTACGTATCTCCTCTCTTTCGTTAAACCTTTTTATATGGCAAATGTACAAGTTACTCTTACAACTTGGCCATCCATCATTTGTAATGATATATTCTCAAACTACGGTATTAAAAGGGCAACATCTTATGTTTCTTCTGTCCTTTTCCTCGATTCAACGCGTATTGCGCCAACAATATCAAGGTGATGCTAACCAGTATAAGCAACGTACACAATGCATTAATCTCTGGTGATATTCCTCGTTTCACTTGCCCATAAATATAGATGGGGAGCGTCGTCGAGCTAGGCCCAGCCACGAAGAAACTAACCATGAAATCATCAAGTGAAAGTGTAAATGCAATAAGGGCCCCTGAGATAATACCAGGTGTAATCTGTGGTAATGTGATGTGTCGGAAAGTCTGCCAATAACTAGCTCCAAGGTCCTGAGCTGCCTCTTCAAGTTGTCTACCCATTCCCGCTAATCTTGCGGTCACAAGAACGTATACATAAGACAGACTAAACGTAATATGGGCAATCATGACTGTTGACTTCCCTAAAGGGATTTGAAGTTGGCTGAATAGCACTAGTAACGACAAGCCCATGATGATGTCCGGGATAATTACAGGCATATACAACATCCCATTTAGTGGAGTTTTCCACTTCTTCGCCATTTCGCGCATAGATAAAGCTGAGATCGTACCCAATAA
This sequence comes from Paenibacillus sp. Y301, assembly GCF_059445505.1. Classification (NCBI taxonomy): domain Bacteria; kingdom Bacillati; phylum Bacillota; class Bacilli; order Caryophanales; family Paenibacillaceae; genus Paenibacillus; species Paenibacillus sp. Y301. The sequence goes on from NZ_JCAIUL010000014.1 coordinate 92,882, forward strand.
AGTCGCTGCAATAGTTGAAACAACAGCAATGATAAGACTATTAGTTAAAGCTTCCATAACGTGGCGATCTCTCATTAAAGAGGAATACCAATCAAGCGTGAAACCCTTCCAATCCCCACTTAGGCGTGTGTTATTGAAGGAATACACAATAACGAGCACAATGGGTACGTAGATGAATATCATCATTAATGCAGAATGAATACCGAGAAGTGGATGTCCTTTCTTCTTCATTTGCTTCCACCCTCCCTTGTACGATCGCTACGTGACTTCATAGCTCGACTAAATAATACAATCAGTATAAGCGAAGTCAATACAAAAATAACGGATAGCGCTGAACCGAAGGGCCAATTACGCGCTCCAAGAAACTGTGCCTGAATAATGTTACTAATCATAGAGGATTTCGATCCTCCTAGAATATCTGTAACAACGAACATTCCCGCAGTAGATACAAAGACAAGCACAGACCCCGTCATAATACCTGCCTTACTCTGTGGTAAAGCAATATGCCAGAATGCCTTCCATCGACTGGCTCCTAAATCACTTGCAGCATCAAGCAAACGTCGATCAATCTGCTCGATAGCCACATATAAAGGTAGCACCATAAAAGGAATGAAATTATATACCATCCCTAACAGAACAGCGCCCTTGGTATAGAGCATTTGCAATGGTTCATCTATCCATCCAAAATGGATCAGTAAACTGTTCACCACACCCTGTGTTCGAAGCAGTAATACCCAAGCGTAAGTCCGTATCAAGAAATTAATCCAGAAAGGAATCGTAATTAGTATCATACCCCAATTCTGCATTCGAGGAGAAGCATTGGCTAAATAATAGGCTAATGGATAACTTACAACTAGACATATCAAGGTCGTCATGAAGGATAATACGATTGTATCCCAATAGATCCCTAGATAAAGGGAATCCCAGAATGTCTTATAACCTTCCCAACTGAAACTAAAGACAACATTACCCAGTGTGTCGCGTTGCATGAAAGACATGGCCACAACGATAAGCATGGGGACAATCAAGAATAATCCTAACCATATCAATACAGGTGTAAAGAACCATTTGGACTTGTTCACGGTTGGATCACCACCTCATCCTTAGGGTTCCAGCTCACCCCAATCCGTTCCCCTACTTGCCATGCCTCTTCATCCGTTGAATCCAGAACCATCGTCACTATCATGGCTGCTTGCTCACCTACTTGATCTAGTTCAACCAATAATTTATGCACATTTCCCAGATACAGAACATCTTGAATAACACCTGACTTCATCGAACCTTCTACGCTTCGTTGTGGGCGTAACTTCTCAGGTCTTACTGCAAATAAACCTTGGGGTGATGTAAAGATATTATTCTCACCAACAAAGGTTGCTGCAAATAGTGTACGTGGTGAAGAATAGATTTCTTTAGGGGTTCCGATCTGTTCAACTTGCCCATTATTCATAATAACGATTCGATCAGACATCATCATAGCTTCCTCTTGATCATGTGTTACATATACAAAAGTTATACCCAATGTACGCTGAAGGTGCTTTAATTCGGTTTGTAAATTTTTGCGCAACTGTAAATCTAGTGCCCCAAGTGGCTCATCGAGTAACAACACTTTCGGTTTATTCACTATAGCTCGGGCTATAGCTACCCGCTGTTGTTGGCCTCCCGATAGTTGATGAGGATAACGTCCGGTTAGAGCCGTTAGCTGCGTCATGGCAACTGCCTCTGCAATCCGTACCTTTTGTTCATTCTTTGGTATCTTTTTCATTTTTAATCCAAAGGCAATATTCTCTTCCACCGTCATATGTGGAAATAGCGCATAGTGCTGGAATACCAAATTCAAGTCTCTTTCGTTAGGAGACTTATCCGTCACAACTTTCCCAGCAAGTACGATATCCCCATCCGTAGGTTGCTCAAAACCCGCAATCATGCGAAGAATAGTCGTCTTCCCACATCCACTTGGACCCAGCAACGTAAGGAATTCACCTTCCTTAATGTTCATGGATAATGGTTTTACCACCACTTGCCCTTCAAATTGCTTCTCGATCTTGACGAGTTCAATCATAAGTACCAACCCCTTTTTTCATCGTATAGATTCCGTTTACATTATGTTCATAGCTTCTAACATTTTTAAAAAGCCATATCATCTGTATGGCTTTCTTTCATTCTTATTATTCAATCATTTAATCCTAAACATGCACATACCATTTTCGCATATTCACTATAACGTTTTTCGCCTTGAGGTACAACAACTTTCTATCGTTTTCGACAATAACAAATCTACATTCGTCACAAAACATTAATCAGCATTTAAAAAGTCACCCTCCCGCGACAACGTTTCGTCGAAGGAAGGTGACTCTAGTGAACACAATTATTCATTTAACCTAGATGTTATTTAATTTCATATTGTACGCTAAGCTGTGTTGCTACTTTAACTTCCCCAGCTTCAACAGCTGACGAACCTGCTGAGTCCATGCTCGACTTCGCATTCATTAACATTTCAGTTTGCGCGTACACGACTGGGTTACTCATATCTCCCTGACTAACGGTTAGAACCATACCTAATTGTCGATTCGCTGCTTTCGCAATAGCACTAGCCTTCAGATTAGCGTTAGCCATCGCCTTCTCAATCACTTGCGTCTCGAACTGATCACGATTCTCTATCGAGAAGCGAACATTATCAATGTTATTTGCCCCTACATTTGATGCCGCATCAAGTAGTTCACCAATCTTAGCAAGATCACGATAAGTCACTTGAATCGTATGATTTGCATTATACCCTTTCACTTTTTGTCCTTCTTTTTCTGTATAGGTATAGTTAGGTTGCACATAGAACTGTGTGCTCTTAATATCTTTATCAGCGATCTTCCATGTGTTCTTCAATAGATCATTCAACTTCTTCATCTTAGCTGCATTTGCCTTTTGTGCTGCTTGAGCCGTATCCGCCTGCGAAGTTACACCAATAGATAAATACGCAATGTCTGGTGTAATCGAGATTTCACCTGTACCTACAACATTAATTACATTACGTTGTACTTCGTCTGCATACACCTTAGAAGTACTAGTTAACGAACCCGTAACCCCTGTTAATCCTAACACCAATGCACCTGCTACTAATAAACTCCCCGTTTTCTTCACCCATCTTTGCATGACCTTCGCCTCCTAAAAGTTTTACGGAGTAAAGCTAACTTCGTAAGCATAGTCTGAGCATCACGAAGTAAAGCTTGCCCCGTATGCATCATCTTTATCTTGTTTGAGTTAATTTTATCCGCACTCGTAAAATTATTCCTTTATTTACCCTTTAGACGAGGTTTATTAGGAAAGGTTGCATAAGGGGAGAAATAAATTTAATTAATAAGATTTAGGAGGCATCACAATAACAAAAAGGAGCTAATCCTTTAGGGATCGGCTCCTTAATGTATGCAATTGAATGTCGAGAACGCATCGATTATGGGTCGATTACTGGTTCTCTAATTCCTCTTTACTCACCAAATTGACTAAAGCAGTTACAGCCTGCTCAGCATCAGCACCTTCAGCACTAATGTTGATTTCCGTACCTGAGCTGATTGCAAGACTCATTATACCCATGATACTTTTAGCATTCACTTTTTTATCGTCTTTTTCCACGAAAATTTCGGACGAGTACTTGTTCGCTTCTTGAACGAACAATGCTGCCGGTCTCGCGTGAAGACCCGTCTTTAGACGGACAACTACTGGGTGTTTTGTCATGGAAACTTACCCCCTATTTATAAATCTATACACTGAATTACCATTTTTATTAATAACATTATACCATTATAACATGAAGGACACTAGAGTAAAAACTTAACCATTGCGAATTTTATCGGCCATCTCATCAATCTTACGCAAACGATGATTTACGCCTGATTTACTGACTGTGCCTTTGAGCATCTCACCGACTTCTTTCAAGTTCATATCAGGATGAACAAGCCGAACCTCTGCTACTTCTCGCAGTTTCTCTGGTAAATTTTCTAATCCCATTTCACGTTGTAATAGCTTAATATTCTCGATCTGTCTCACTGCTGCACCAATTGTTTTATTCAAGTTGGCGGTCTCACAGTTTACAATCCGATTTACGGAATTTCTCATATCACGCATAATACGAACATCTTCAAACTTAAATAACGATTGATGTGCACCGATCATACTGAGAAATTCGATAATCTTCTCGCCTTCCTTAATGTAAAGAACGAATCCCTTTTTACGCTCAATAAAACGTGCATTCAAATTGAACTCGTTAGCCAGATCTACTAGTGCCTTACAATGGTCTTCATACATGGAGGAAATCTCCAAATGATAAGAGGACCCCTCTGGGTTATTCACTGATCCACCTGCCATGAATGCACCTCGTAAATATGCCCGTTTACAGCAATTTTTACGAATAAGATCAGGTTGAATGTCTGGTGTAAATATAAAACCTTCGGAAACAATATGAAGTTCCTTCAGAATTTCCTGTACCTGGGCTGGAATACGTACGATATAGACGTTGTTCTTTTTTAATCTCATTTTTTTACGGACAAGTAGTTCAGTATGCGCTTGAAAGTATTTTTTGATCAAGGTATAAATTCGCCTTGCTATCGCGGCATTTTCTGTCGAGATATCTAAAATGACCTTTTTGTTGGACAGCTGAACTGAACCATTCATTCGAATTAATGCTGATAATTCAGCCTTCTCACAACATGCCTGTCCTTCAACCATAGTCAATTCTTTTTTGGTCTGTGCCGCAAATGACAAGGGACTCACCTCTCTCGTAAGATCCAATTTTGTACTAGTTGATATATATGTTGACTTAACTTCTCTGCATCATGCCGTAGATATGTCCGAAATAGGACTAGCGTGTCAGCTATCACTTTATAGCCTTGCCCGGTCAATTCATCCATGTCCAATTGGACGGGCCTTGCACCCTTCTCAGCATATTTATTTTGAACTTGAGTCGGGATATCACCATTATTTACAATGACATAATCAAATAGTTGTGTACCAATATGATCATAGATTGCATTCAAATGGTCACTGACTGTATAGTTATCTGTTTCTCCAGGTTGCGTCATGACATTACACACAAAAATCTTAATTGCGTCTGATGCACACACCGCTTCCGCAAGCTTGGGAACGAGTAGATTTGGAAGAATACTTGTATATAAGCTACCTGGTCCAATCAAAATTGCATCTGCCTGACGAATCGCCTCCACAGCCTCTGGCAACGGCTCCACGTGAGTCGGATCAAGAAAGACACGCTTAATCCTACCTCCGGCTTCTGGAATTTTGGACTCACCGATGACAATACTTCCATCTTCCATCTCTGCATGGAGAGTTACAGCAACACCTGCTGCAGGCAGCACCTGACCACGAACAGCAAATACCTTACTCAACTCTCGAACAGCCGTTACAAAGTCTCCCGTAATGTCTGTCATCCCTGCCAATATTAAATTGCCTAAGCTATGACCAGCAAGTCCAGTACCATTGTTAAACCGATAGCTCAACATTTCCGAAAGTAGCGGTTCCACGTCTGCAAGTGCAGTTAACACATTCCGAATATCACCAGGTGGGGGCATCTGCAACTCACTTCGCAATATGCCCGAACTTCCCCCGTCATCAGCTACCGTAACAATCGCTGTAATATCCAGAGGCTTTTCCTTTAGTCCCCGAAGCATGACGGACAATCCCGTTCCTCCGCCCATTACAACAATTCGTGGACGCGATCTTGTTGGCTCTGCCACTTTCATCAGACTTCACCTCATTAATGCCGGTCACGATCTCGTTCAGAGTCTCGGTGGCTAACGGAGACGGTCTCAGTCTCGCTGGTACTCAGCATCTTACCTAAGTACTCCGCAATAGCAACAGAGCGATGCTTGCCACCCGTACATCCAATAGCGATAATGACCTGGCTCTTACCTTCTTTATAATACTGTGGAATTAAGAAATGGAGCATATCCAACAGTTTAACTAGGAACAATTGGGTCTCAGCCCACTTCATCACATACTCATACACTTCATTGTCTTGCCCCGTTCGTGGACGTAAGTGATCTACGTAGTGAGGGTTTGGCAAGAACCTTACATCAAATACTAAATCTGCATCTATGGGTATTCCATATTTAAATCCAAAGGATGTAATATTGACTGACAAGGTATTTGGTTCAAGATGCGAGAAGCGAGAAATAATTTTCTCCTTCAATTGTCCAGGCTTCGTGCTACTTGTATCAATCAACTGCGTCGCAGAGACTTTAAGTTCCTCCAACATCTTACGCTCTAGGCGAATACCATCTAATGGCATCCCCTCAGGAGCTAACGGATGGCGTCTACGACTCTCTTTATAACGTTGTACAAGAACAGAGTCGGTCGCATCAAGGAACAGAATCTCGCAACGCATGGTGAAATGCTTTTTAATATATAATAAAGATTCCGATAGAGCCGTGAAGAATTCACGTCCACGTAAGTCAATCACTAAGGCAACCTTAGCAATCTTACCGTTTGATTGTTCAATGAGTTCTGCAAACTTTGGGATTAATACCGGTGGAAGATTATCCACACAGAAGAACCCTAGATCTTCTAGGCTTTGTACCGCAAGTGTTTTTCCCGCGCCTGACATACCCGTAATAATTATTAAGGTGGCCACGGCCGACGCAGCATTGTCATTTTCCAGCATCAGCTTTCACTCCCTTGTCCATGAGTTCACAAGCTTTTGACGGGTTTTATATGAAGTAGTTTCTACGAACGAAGGTGCAGACCTGCTGCTCCAACGATCCCCGCATTGTTTCCTAATAGAGCAGGTAGAATCGAAACACCCTGTAGTAAAGGATCTGGTGTGTACTTCGCATATACTGCACGAACCTCATTAAACAGAATATCTCCTGCATAGGCAACTCCGCCACCAATAATGAATACTTCTGGATTCAGTACTGCAGCTACAGCTGCCATCGATTTACCCAAATAGAAAGCGGCACGATTCACAATACGCATGGCAACTTCATCACCAGCTTTAGCTGCATCGAATACTTCCTTAGCATTCATTTTCTCTACTGTAGAAAGTGTTGTACGATCTCCACGTTCAACAGCATCCTTCGCCATACGAATAATACCTGTTGCAGAAGATACGGTTTCAACACAACCCTTTTTACCACATCCACATTGAATAGCTTCTAGATCAGGCACAACTGCAATATGTCCAATCTCTCCTGCCATCCCTGAGAAACCTTGATATATTTTACCATTTAAAATAATGCCTCCACCTACACCTGTTCCAAGTGTATAGCACACACAATTATCTACTCCACGTCCGGCACCACTCCAAGCTTCACCCAGAGCAGCCACGTTAGCATCGTTATCTATTTTGACCGGCTTGCCCAGACGTTCCTCTAAGAGTGAACGTATCGGAACATCACGAAAGCCTAAGTTCGGTGCTTGAATGATAATCCCTTCACGGACATTCGTAAAGCCAGCAACCCCAGCACCTACACCCTCAAGCTGGTCCCAACTATATGAAGAATTCTCCACAATGTCTCGTACATATTTCACAATATTATCAATAACGACCTGAACGCCTTTTGCACTTTCTGTGGGTCCTTCATGCGTCAGAAGAAGCTTCCCCTCTTTATCACAAATCCCAACTTTTATCGCCGTTCCGCCTAAATCCACACCTACATAGATACTTTCAGACATGTAACAAGCCACCTTTTTCACTCTAAAATAGTTTTGAGCCTACGTACCCACTATAATTGATGCCCTCAATATGGTCAAGAGAAGCACAACTCTAGCGCAATCCCCACGGATAGAATTAATACTTCATTTATATAGCATTTTTAAGATGATATCACCTTAGGTTGCAAACTTATTTGTGAACTGATGCACAAACATGTTGTTGGATATGATGACAATTGTCATCTTGATTTACTGACACTTTTAACTAACGCAAACATATCCTATCTTTTAATATGGAAATATAAGGAGTTTAAAATATAAATGAGGGGGTTCATTATGAATTCAATTGTGGATGTGACTGGCGTTACCAAACTTTACGGAACAAAAAAGGCAGTTGATCATGTGTCTTTTTCAATTGAGAAAGGTTCCATCGTTGCCATTCTAGGTCCTAACGGTGCAGGGAAAACCACTGTCCTGTCGATGTTATTAGGCCTAATTAAACCAAGTCAGGGTACGGTACGCGTTCTAGGTAAAGACCCTAAGGATATCGAAGTGCGCAAGAAGATTGGGGCAATGCTCCAAGAAGTGAGTGTCATGGATGGTCTGAAAGTACGTGAGTTGATTACCTTAATTCGAAGTTATCATCCGCATCCACTTGATCTTGATCAACTAATACCACTAACTGGACTGAACGAGGAAGATCTCAATCGATTCGCATATAAGCTATCTGGAGGACAAAGAAGAAGACTTGGGTTCGCACTGGCTCTTATAGGCAATCCTGATCTCATTTTCTTAGATGAACCAACCGTAGGTTTAGATGTTACCGCTCGTCGGTTGTTCTGGGATCAAGTTCGTTCACTGACTAATCAGGGCAAAACCATTCTATTTACCACACATTACCTTTCCGAAGCTGAAGATTGTGCAGATCGTGTTATTTTATTTGACCAAGGTGTCATTATAGCTGATGGTACTCCTGATGATATCAAATCTAAACTCACGAAATCTTCTGTCTCCTTCAAATCGAATGACCCTCATCTGACTGAGGCACTTCTCAATTTATCAATGGTTGTGGATGTATATGAAAAAGAAGGGCGAATCTATGCTGTGACCGAGAATACAGACAGGATGTTGGCGTCACTTTTTAAACATAAGTTTGCAGTCAATGATATTCGCGTCGAGCATGGCCGTCTTGATGACGCCTTCGAACAATTAACACTTCATCCTGATTCTATGAATCACAAGAAGGGGGCTATCTAACATGTATGCGTTAACTATGCAGTGTAAGGCAGAGATACGAAGAATTTTCCGCAATCCTTATTATGTATTCTGGTCACTAGTATTACCTATTCTGTTTTATTACGTATTTACGAAACTTATAAACACCAATACCGATGATAATGAACTTTGGCAGGCACATTACTTGATGTCTATGACCACATTTAGTGTCATGGGTTCATCAATTATGACGTTAGGCATTCGTATTGTTCAAGAACGAGTGCATGGATGGTCTACCTACATTCGCATAACACCACTTCCTGATGGCATCTATTTCTTCGGCAAAATGTTCGGGCAAACGATGATGCATTTATTTTCTATTATTGTTATTTTTGCTTCAGGATATTTAATGAATGGCGTGTCCTTATCTGCATGGCAATGGATTCTCAGTGGACTATGGATATTAATCGGATGCTCACCATTCTTAGCCCTAGGAACCTTAGTTGGAACTATGAAAAGAGTAGATACGGCAAGTGGCGTTAGTAATGCGATTTACATGATCATGGCAATCATGGGTGGAATGTGGTTTCCTATCGATGCTTTCCCTAAGGTGTTACAGACTATTGGCCACTGGCTTCCTTCTTATAATTTTGGGAATGGTGCTTGGGAGATTGTACGTGGGAATACACCCGAGTGGAATAACATATGGATTCTGCTGGGATATCTTGTATTTTTCATGGTATTATCGACATATATTCGTAAAAAACAGGAAGCGGTGTAAACTACCTCATGCCCGAGAGATTTCAAGTTTTCCCCAAGAAACTAGGATTCTACCCTTACGTTTGGTTAATTTATATCTTCATACCTATCTTTATTATGTCCCAGGAGCAGGGGATGAAGATGGTATATGGTTATTTGATGATTGGTATATTCGTAGTCTCCTATCGCCAACTTTATTTCGCCTCAGAACATAGAAGCTTCTCTTATTGGCTTGCCTCACAAATGGTTATTATTTTTATTCTTAGCCTATTTTATAATCCATACAACTTATTTATGGGTTTCTTTACCGCTAACTTCATTGGATATTACACCAACTCACTAAAATTCAAAGTCTCCTTATGTATATTAGCCATCATTGAATTTCTACCGCTTATTCTACATTTGAAGACCATTCCACCAATGCAATATTTGATTTTACTCCCGTTTATTATCATCATGCTTATTACTCCTTTTGGAATACGATCTATGAATAAGCATCAGCAATTGGAGATCCAGTTAGATGAAGCTAACGAACATATCAGAGAACTCGTTAAGCGGGAAGAACGGATGCGCATTGCTAGAGATCTACATGACACATTGGGGCACACATTGTCTTTAATTACTTTGAAAAGCCAGATCGTGAATCGGCTCATTACCATGGATCCAGAGCGGGCACAGCTTGAAGCTAAGGAAATTGAACGTACCTCAAGAGCGGCTCTTCGACAGGTTCGTGAACTTGTATCGGACATGAGGGCAGTGACCATTGCTGAGGAGTTAATAGATGTTCAGGTTATTTTGCACAATGCCAATATCATATCCTCCTTCGAAGGTGATGTTACGTTAGTGGGGGTTCCCGATCTCACTCAAAATATTCTTAGCCTATGCCTGCGGGAATCCGTCACAAATATGGTGAAACATAGCCGAGCCAATCGTTGTATGATACGGATCGAACAGCAATTGTCGAAGGTCACCCTTATCATTAGCGATGATGGTATAGGGTTACGTGAAGATCATCAAGATGGCAATGGATTAAAAGGGATGGGTGAGAGGCTTTCTTTAATTGACGGTTCTCTAATCTTATCTTCGGAGGAAGGCACTACCTTAACAATTACTATACCTATTATTATGAAAGATCATTCAGAGGAGGAGACAGCATGATACGGGTTCTTCTTGCCGAAGATCAACGGATGTTGCGTGGTGCGTTAGCCTTATTATTAAATCTAGAAAGTGATATCGAGGTGATCGGTCAGGCTTCAGACGGGCAAGAAGCCCTCACTCTCATCGCTTCTCATGTACCTGATGTCTGCTTGCTAGATATCGAGATGCCCGTTAGGACAGGTCTTGATGTTGCTGAACAGCTATATCAACAAGGTTCCCCATGTAAAGTCATTATTCTAACTACCTTTGCCCGCCCAGGGTACTTCGAACGTGCCATAAAGGCTGACGTGCAGGGTTATTTATTAAAAGATGAACCTAGTGAAAAACTTGCCCAGTCTATACGACGGGTCATGATGGGACATCGAGAAATATCCCCTGAGCTCATTTTCGGAACTCTAAAGGAAGCAAATCCTCTCAATCCTCGCGAGCGTGAGATTCTATCCCTGTCTTCCCAAGGAAAGTCGGCTAATGAAATATCATTAATGCTCCATCTCTCCTATGGAACGGTACGCAATTATATCTCCGAAGCGTTGAATAAACTAGGCGCTAATAATCGAATGGAGGCCATTCGGACGGCCGAGGAGAAGGGGTGGTTATAAATATTGAGAGTCTTAAATACAACACAAAGACCCTGACGGAACGTTTATCCGTCAGGGTCTTTTTAATTAAGTGACCATTATAGTTACTTATCTAGAGTCTCGCTCCAGTCATGTACCATGTTGCCTTCAATAAATTTCTCAGCATCCATCGCTGCCATACATCCTGATCCAGCTGCCGATATTGCCTGGCGATAACGAGTATCTTGTACATCACCGCAAGCGAATACTCCTGGAATGTTGGTTTCTGTTGTACCTGGTTTTACGAGAATATAACCTACATCATCCGTAGTAATCTGATTATCCAAGAACTTCGTGTTTGGTGTATGTCCAATCGCTACAAATACGCCGTCTGCTTCGATCAGTTCTTCTTGATTCGTCTCATTATTCAGGACCTTTAGTCCTTTGAGACCCATTCCTTCAGATACAACCTCCAGTGGAGTACGATTCAATGCCCACAGGACCTTCTCATTCTCACGAGCACGATCTTGCATGATCTTAGAAGCACGCATCTCTTCACGACGGTGTACTAGGGTTACACTAGAACCAAAACGCGTTAGGAAGCTAGCTTCCTCCATAGCGGAGTCTCCGCCTCCAATAACGATAATCTTTTTCCCACGGAAAAAGAACCCGTCACATGTCGCACATGTGCTGACACCACGCCCAATGTTCTCTTGCTCACCTGGAATACCTAGGTATTTCGCCGATGCACCTGTTGAAATGATAATCGTCTCAGCTACTAATTCGCCCATGCCGTCTACTTGAACCTTAAACGGTCGTTGCGAGAAATCCACCTTCTCTACCCAACCTGTTTTGAATTCAGCTCCGAAACGCTCAGCCTGCTTGCGCATATTATCCATTAATTCAGGTCCCATAATCCCCTCTGGGAATCCTGGAAAGTTCTCAATTTCAGTAGTTGTCGTTAACTGACCACCTGGTTGCATACCTTCAATTACGAGTGGCTTCATGTTCGCACGTGCTAAGTATATAGCTGCAGTTAATCCTGCAGGACCTGTTCCGATGACGATTGATTTATACATACGTGTGACCTCCTATTACTGATTTTGCATACCTATAATTATATATTAGATTATCCGTTTCTATCCTTCATATGGCATACACTATCGATACGCCGCGCATATCGACTGACAGTAGAAGGAGACAGCCCATATCGTCGTGCTACTTCCTCGAAGGTAGTCGGAAGACCAACCATTTTGAAAGCCCAATATTCAAGCGCTGCTGACCAACCTTCTGGATGGCGAAATTCTGGTGTATTAGGATAGCTCTTATGCAGGAATTCAGTCCATAAGTTCTGTATCTCTTGCTGTTGATTCAGATCCCATGAGTGAGTCATCATTTGCAACGTCTTATCTACGACCATATGCGATGGCTGTTCCCAATCCATAGGAAGATCGTTCGTTGTCGATACTTGTTGTTGAGATAACACTTCTTCCTGTATTGGGAAATCCAATAGCGATTTGTCAATCCCTAGTCCTTGTAGAACCAGCAGGGCTGCCTCTTTTAGCTGGGGATCCTCATCTGGATCAAGTAAAAAGGCTTCTAGTACCTGTTTTACCTCTTCATCTCCAATCCATGCAAAGGACTGAATCACTTGTAGTTTCGTCGCATGATCACCATGCCGTAACGCCCAGAAAAAAGACGAGCGAAGAAGCGGATTATGCTTAACTTCATCCGTGATTCCTTCACCATTATTCTCCCACAGCTTCATCTGTTCTTCAAAAGGTAGATGGTAATGGTAGCTGATCTTAGGTTGCTGCGTCTTCCCTTCTTGAAACTGTTGAAGCTGAGACAAGTAGAATCTCGGAACATCAGAATCTGGATCAAGCTTCGCTGTATATCGCCAGTATCTCTCTGCCTCAATATACCGTCCACAGTTGAATGCAGCTGTCGCCGTATAGTGATATAGACTCGGATCGCCACTTAGCTCTTCATCCTTCAGCAACCGACGGAAATGCCGATGGGCTAGTTCATGTTGACCTAAGATTCCCATCGTTGTAGCCAATTTAAATAAGTGCTCCTGATGGAATGGCACAGTAACCGTAAGTAAATGTACTAACGGAAGCAATTGTTCTAGATTGTTCTCATGTTGATAGAAGATGGCTAAATTACATAACCCATGTAGATTTCCCGGCTCCTGTTCTAACACCTGCTGGATCGTTTCCTTCGCTTTATCGAATAATCCAACGTAATAATAAGCAAGGGCTAAGTTATTACGTGCTGCTAAGAAATCAGAATAGTTCTCTACAATTTCTTCAAGTAGATCTACAGCTTGAGCGAACTTGCCCTGTTCTAAAAGTGTACGGGCATGTTCATGTTCCACCATGCCTTGGCGACTTTTTATTCGAGTCAATTTAGCTGGACGATCTAACTCATATAGGAGCAGATCCATCATTTCTTCAGCTTCATTTAGAAACTGACCGTCTGAATCCTCTTCTAGATAGGTGACTAATGCTTTCTCGGCTTCTTCAAATTTCTCCATATTAGCGAAATTGTTAGCCATATAGAAATAGCATTCCGTCATTGTTGGATCAATATGCTCTATAATATCGACAAGTACGGAATTGGAACCTTCGTAGTCCCCCATCTCTGACATGGTTCCGGCCATGTTACAATGATTCACTGGATTCTCTGGTTCATACTCTACCGCTTTACTGAAATATTTCAATGCCTTAGCATAATGATTGCGATCTAACGATTGAACAGCCCTCTCAAAGAAGAAGTTCGCGTCCAAATGGACCGGTATTATTTTATTGTGTAGGACATTTGTCCGTAGTGTATCATCGTTCATTGAAGCAAGGCACCTCCTTTTCCTACTAACCTATTGCTCCTCATAGTATACCACAAGTTCATGAGTCCTTTTAAGTAGGGAAGTTCTTCTTCATAAACGCAGAAAAGACACCGCATCTATTAAATGCCGGAGTCTTTAAATAAAGTCGCGATCGATCCACCTTCTATAATAATACGAGTTGCCTGTGCTAGCATTGGAGCTATAGATAGCACTTTGACCGATCCACTATAATTCTCGGGAAGTACGATAGAATCCGTCACAACAACTTCTTTAATGTTCGAATGATTCAAACGTTCTAAGGCATCACCCGAGAAGAGGCCATGTGTAGCACAGACATACACGTCTTCTGCTCCACGTTCCTTCAGCCCTTCCACTACATTCACAATAGTCGTACCTGTATCAATAATATCTTCAATAATGATAGGCGTCTTGCCCTCAACATCTCCGATCACATGCGTGATCACAGATTCATTATGTGAAGGTCTCTTCTTAATCATAATTGCAAATGGAGAATCAAGATGGTTCGCCAATTTCTCTGCTGTTGAAGCACGACCAGCATCCGGCGAGACAATGACTGGATTAGCAATATTCTTAGATCTCAAATACTGGCTAATTAAGTCTAATGCCGTTAAGTGATCCACAGGTATATTAAAGAACCCTTGTATGGCCGGGGCATGTAAATCCATCGTGATTACTCGGTTAGCACCCACTGTTGTTAGAACATCCGCTACCATTTTCGCAGAAATAGGTTCACGTGGTGCTGATTTCCGTTCCTGCCTTGCATAGCCGTAATAAGGGACAATAATGTTAACCGTATGGGCAGAGGCTCTTTTGGCTGCATCTATCATCACAAGCAATTCTACAAACATCTCATTAATCGGATGCGATAACGACTGAACTATAAACACATCACAATTGCGAATACTTTCCTCATAGTTAACATAGATTTCACCACTCTTGAACCGTGAAACCTTGACACTTCCCAATTCCACACCTAGTTGACTGCAAATATCCTTTGCAAGCTTTGGATTGGACGAGCCCGTAAAAATACGCATCTTGTGTTGCATAGCATCCTCCTGATTTCAAGACTATACCAGACTTGAGTTAAATCAATATGTAATTGTATTATACAGGATTAAGCTAGATTTCAAAAGGAACCTCAGTTCTTATCCGTTTCTCAAATACGGACAGTTGTCGATAACCCACTTCCCATAGTAAAGCCCTAGCTTGTTTCAAGTGTTCTCCAAGTTTTAGCGGATCATGTGCATCAGAACCCACGGTTACAGGTATACCCAGCTTAAACGCTTCTGATACCATTCGTTTACTAGGAAACATCTCCTCACAAGCTTTGGATAAGCCCGATGCATTTAACTCCATTGCCATCCCACTTTTCATTACAGCTTCGAGCGCAGCATGTTCTAGTGAAATTACATCGTTGTAGGCTTCCGGTTGTGGTTGGTAACCAAATCGTTTAATCACATCGATATGACCCATAATGTCATAGAAGCCAGTTGCGGTGGCTTTTTTTACAGCATCATAATATTGTTCATATACAGCAAGGATATTCTTGCCATCCCAGTTATGCGTCTGACGATAATCACTTATATCCCACTCTCCTAGAAAATGAACAGACCCTATCACATAATCCCAGGGATACGATGTAATGATCTGCTCAATCTCTGATTCATACCCTTCAATGTAGTCCCCTTCGAGTCCCAAACGTATATCAATCTGGTCCTTATAGCGCTCTTTAAGCGCAAGGCATTCTTCTACATAACGTGGAAGTTCTGCCATAGGCATAGCCATCTCTGGATAATATGTCGCAGGGTCCACGTGAAGCAGAGGCATATGATCCGATAGTCCGAGTTGGGATAATCCCATCTCAATACCTCTAAGAACATATTCCTCTAGTTCTCCGACTGCATGCCCACAACGGACGTGATGTGTATGATAATCGATCAGCATTGTACGTATTTCCTCCTTTAGTCGCGTCTAGGACGCTCGTGGCGCAGACTAAGTTCAGTCATAATCTCATCTAATGGAAGCTTCCGTTCTTCTAACAATACCAACAAATGATAGATTAGATCACTTACTTCAAGCCGTAACTCATCGTTATCTTTATTCTTAGCAGCAATGATTGCCTCGGATGTTTCCTCTCCGACCTTCTTCAGAATCTTATCGATACCCTTTTCAAACAAGTACGTAGTATAGGCACCCTCTGGACGTTCCTTCTCACGGTCTGAAATAATCTGCTCCAACTCCGCTAGCACAGCGAAACGATCGACACTTGAGGAAATTGTTGGTTTAACATCTTCTTTCTTTTCCACAGCAACTTCGTTAAAGAAACAAGTCACCTTCCCTGTGTGGCAGGCTGGACCCTGAGGTTGAACCTGAAGTAGCAAGGTATCTCCATCACAATCATAGCTCATGGAACCAATGCTTTGTGTATTACCAGAAGTAGCGCCTTTATGCCATAATTCTTTTCTAGAACGACTCCAGAACCACGTTTCGCCGCTTTCTACAGAAAGCTTAAGTGATTCCTTATTCATATAGGCCAGCATTAATACTTCTTTCGTTGTGATATCCTGTACGATCGCAGGTACAAGTCCCGCTTCATCCCAACGAATCTGTTCCTGTAATTGTTTCAATGAACTTTCTTGATTTAGGTTACTCATCTAATCTCCACCCCTTTTTGCTTTAAATCCAACTTCAAATCTTGAATCGTCATTTCTTTATAATGAAAAATAGTTGCTGCCAACCCTGCGTCAGCCTTACCACTTGTAAAGACGTCATAGAAATGATCCTTCGTTCCGGCACCACCAGAAGCAATGACAGGAATCCCGACAAGTCCAGATACAGCCGAAGTCAGTGGAATATCGAATCCATCCTTCGTACCATCGGCATCCATACTTGTTAAAAGAATCTCGCCCGCTCCTAAAGCTTCCACTTCTTTAACCCATTGTAATGCTCGAATGCCCGAAGGTGTACGGCCACCATGGGTATAGACTTCCCACTCACCCCAAGCCTCATTGTACTTGGCGTCAACAGCTACAACGATACATTGCGAACCGAAGCGAAGTGCTCCTTCAGAGATCAACTGTGGATTCTTCACCGCTGCGGTATTAATTCCAATCTTATCTGCACCCGCACGTAGAATTCTCTTCATATCGTCTACATGGGAGATCCCTCCGCCAACCGTAAACGGAATAGCAATTTCACCTGCCGTCTGTCGAACGACTTCGATCATCGTTGCCCGACCTTCAACAGAAGCTGAAATATCTAAAAAAACGAGTTCATCTGCCCCTTCGCGGTCATAAAGCGCCGCCAGTTCTACCGGGTCACCCGCATCACGTAGATTGACAAAGTTAACGCCCTTTACCACCCTACCATCCTTCACATCCAGACACGGAATGATACGTTTAGCTAGCATGCTTCTCTTCCCCTCTACCTTTAAATTCAATAGTTGCGTCAGTGTATAAGAATAGGTCCAGACTAGTCTATCCCTGCTGTTTGATCGCTTGTACCGCCGTCTCCAGATCAACACTTCCTGTGTACAATGCTTTGCCTACGATGGCTCCACCTATACCTTCATGGTGGTAAGCGCTAAGACTTAGAAGGTCATCTAAGACCGTAACGCCTCCAGAAGCAATAACGGTACGCCCACTGCTCACTGCCAAAGATCGGATGGCTTCAACGTTTGGTCCTTGCATCATTCCATCACGCGAAATGTCTGTAAAAATGAATGTCTCTGCCCCTTTGGAAGCTAGTTCCTTTGCCAACACTTCCGCTTTCACTTCGGATGTCTCAAGCCAACCTCGTGTAGCCACATAGCCATTTCTTGCATCAATTCCGATCGCTACCTTATCTCCAAATGTACCTAGAACCGCTTCGGTAAAGGGGCGATCCTCTATCGCTGCTGTACCGATAATGACCCGGCTCACTCCAAGTGCGAGTAACCTTTTTACATCTTCTAGGGTACGTAACCCGCCCCCCACCTGTACGGGTACATTTACCCCCTTAGTAATTGCACCAATAATAGCGTCATTCACAGGATGGCCAGCCTTGGCACCATCCAGATCAACTAGATGTATGTATGTTCCGCCTTGTTCCTCCCACTCTTTTGCTACTTTCAATGGATTATCATTATAGATGGTTTCTTGGTTATAATCTCCTTGCACTAGCCTTACACATTTCCCATCACGAATATCAATAGCAGGATAAATGATAAAAGAAGACATCTTCGGTAGCCCCACTTTCTTCTTGATCTATAGTAAATACAATCCTATAATTTCAGTTCATTTAATTCGTTCATTCTATTCGTTCTTACATCACTTTCTATACACGTGCTTCCTTCACGGGCTCCCCCGTAAGCTTAAGGAAATTTCGCAACAAGCTCATTCCAAGATCCCCGCTCTTCTCTGGGTGGAATTGCATCCCAAAGACAGAATCCCGTCCCACAATCGCCGTTACCGGCTGTCCATAATCCGTTGTTGCCAGAATATCCGTCTTTACTTCCGGAAGGACATGATAGGAATGTACAAAGTATACGTATCCTTCCTCCAGCCCAGTGAATAATGGACTCTCCTCTTCACGATACTGAAGCTTATTCCATCCCATATGTGGCACTTTATAATCGCCACCTTTGAATCGAACCACTGAGCCTGGCAGAATGCCGAGGCCATCGTGACTACCATGCTCATCGCTGCTGCTGAATAGCAGCTGCATGCCAAGGCAGATGCCAAGCAGCGGCTGATTGCCAGCTGCGGCCTTTTGCACTGTGGCATCGAGCGAGCTCTGCCGCAAATGCACCATAGCGTCGCCGAAGGCTCCGACGCCTGGCAGAATCACACCATCGGCGGATAGAATCTCGCCTTCGTCGCTACTGATGAGCGCATCATATCCGAGTCGCTCGATCGCCTTGCTCACGCTATGAAGATTCCCTATCCCGTAATCTACAATCGCGATGGCCACGACTACAGCACTCCCTTCGTGGATGGTACACCTGTAACACGTGGATCAATGCTCGTCGCTTCATCAAGCGCGCGTCCTAACGCTTTAAACACCGCCTCAATCATATGGTGTGTGTTCTGTCCATAATGTACAATCACATGTAGCGTAATACGAGCTTCAAGCGCAAACTTCCACAGAAACTCATGAACTAGCTCTGTAGAGAAACTGCCAACCTGCGATGATGGATACTCTGCACGGTATTCGAAGTGTGGTCGATTGCTAACATCAATGATTACTTGTGCTAAAGCCTCATCCATCGGTACGAAGACACTAGCATAACGTTTAATACCACGCTTATCCCCTAGAGCTTCTCGAAGGGTCTGCCCTAAGCAAATCCCGATATCCTCCACCGTATGATGGTCATCAATCTCAATATCACCCATAGCCTTCACAGAAAGATCGAACTGACCATGCTTCGTAAATAAATCCAACATATGATTTAAGAAAGGGACATCTGTCTCCATTTCTGAAACCCCAGTACCATCTATGCCAAAAGAAAGCTCGATATTCGTCTCATTCGTTACACGTTTCACACTTGCTGTACGCAAGTTCTCATTCACATTATTGTCCATTATGAATACCCGCCTTTCCTTCCTTTTCTAGCCGAACCTCAATCGCTCTAGCATGGCCTTCTAACCCTTCATGTCGCGCAAGCTCCATAATCATTGCACCGTTCTGTAACAACGCTTCTTTACTATAATAGATCATACTTGATTTCTTAATGAAATCATCGACGTCCACTGGTGAAGAGAATCTTGCTGTGCCATTCGTCGGAATAATGTGGTTAGGACCTGCAAAATAATCACCCACAGGTTCAGAACTATACGGTCCGAGGAAGATAGCTCCAGCGTTCTCTACACTTCCTACATAAGACATCGGGTCCTGAACAACGATCTCAAGATGCTCAGGGGCTAGTCGATTCACGACCGATATTCCTTCTTCAATAGATTCCACCACAATAATGGCTCCATAATTCTCAATCGATGCACCTGCGATATCTCGACGCGGTAACAAAGCTAACTGACGTGTTACTTCTACTGAAGTCGCTTCTGCGAATGCTTGTGAGGGTGTCACAAGGATGGCAGAGGCCATCTCATCGTGTTCTGCCTGTGATAACAGGTCAGCCGCAACATAGACTGGATCTGCTGTCTCATCAGCCAATACGACGATCTCACTCGGTCCAGCAATGCTGTCGATATCGACAGCACCATACACTTCACGTTTCGCAAGAGCCACATATATATTTCCGGGTCCACATATTTTATCAACGGGAGCTATGCTTTCGGTTCCGTATGCCAAAGCAGCGATGGCCTGTGCTCCACCTACTCTATATATTTCATTTACACCCGCTTCAGCAGCAGCAACAAGAATATAAGGGTCAATGCCCTCTTTTCCATTCGTTGCGGGTGGAGTAACCATAACAATCTCAGGCACACCAGCTACTTGGGCTGGGATAACATTCATTAAGACAGATGATGGATAAGCAGCCTTACCGCCGGGAACATAGACGCCTACACGTTTGAGTGGGCGAATGATTTGTCCTAAGATGGTCCCGTCCGGTTGTAGATCCATCCAAGAGTTTCTCTTTTCCCGCATATGGAATGCTCTAATATTCGCCGCTGCAGCTGAAATTGCCTGAACGAAGGATGGCTCCACGTGATCATACGCAGCCTTCAATTCCTCGGGAGTAACCCGAAGCTGTTCAGAAGATAGAAACGTCTTATCATACTGTTCGGTATAACGTAGGAGGGACGCGTCACCTTCTGTTTTGATATCACGTACAATTTGTTTAACGGTGGCATTCTGTTCAGGCGTGCCATAGTCCACTTCACGCTGTAAATTAAAGTCTTGAATCGGTACAATTTTCATCCTTATCCGTTCCTCTCCCAAGGGTTACCTATTACTGTTTACTTGTTGCCATGCATCCGCTCTATGCTTCTTTTATAACTTCACACTATTGATACTGGGTACGGGAATGACCTGTTGGAGAAGATCGCACAACGCTTGAATCTGAGTGTTCTTCATTCGATAACTCACACGGTTCGCGATTAAACGACTCGTAATTTCAAAAATACTCATCATCTCAACGAGTCCATTATCCTTCAGCGTCTGCCCCGTTTCTACCATATCCACAATCCGATCGGCTAATCCGATCAAAGGTGCTAACTCAATTGACCCATTCAATTTGATGACTTCAACCTGTTGTCCCTGTTCGCGGAAATATTGGGAAGCGACATTGGGATACTTCGTAGCTACTCGTTGCTGAATACCTGGTTCCCAATTAGGCAGTCCTATAACGGACATTCGACAGCGTGCTATGCCAAGATCAAGCAACTCATATACATCTCTACTCTCTTCCAATAGAACGTCCTTACCAACGATGCCGATATCAGCT
This sequence comes from Paenibacillus sp. Y301, assembly GCF_059445505.1. Taxonomy (NCBI): domain Bacteria; kingdom Bacillati; phylum Bacillota; class Bacilli; order Caryophanales; family Paenibacillaceae; genus Paenibacillus; species Paenibacillus sp. Y301. The sequence goes on from NZ_JCAIUL010000014.1 coordinate 114,477, forward strand.
ACACCATATTCTACGTATGTCGGTACGTCCACCGGTTTGGCTAGAATAAACTCCATCCCCATCTCCGGCAATGGAACCACCAGTTTACGTGATTCATCTACTTCTAATGGAATGGCTAATCCCGCTTGACGAAATAAGGCTGCTGCCTTCGTATATATACGCCCCTTGGGCATTGCCACTTTTAACGTTTCACTCACGAACTCATCCCCTCCAATCCTTTGGTATGTATTACTTCTGTGTAGTGTACGTGATCGTTTGGCTATATCCTGTTCTTTCTTTATTAGCATTCTGTTCTTCGGGTAATGATTCATAACTACCATTAGCTGCTGTTACTAATTCTGTAATGACGATCTGCCCCTCACTCCGAAGACGATTCGCTTTCGCTAGTCCCTCTTGACGCCGATCTGCATCATACTGAATTAATATTGGCTTCTCATCTGCATCTTGGAATCCATGTACACCATCTAGAATTCGATTCGTCTTAAGTGCAAAGCCTGTAGCTGGGATAGCTCGCCCGAATTGCTGTAGTAGATTATCATATCGTCCACCGTTACATACAGGGAACCCTAATTCGGATGCATACCCCTCGAATGTCATGCCTGTATAATAGGAGAAGTCACCAATCATCGTTAGATCAATCAGTACATGTTGTGAGACACCATAGGCTTCAAGCACTTCCCATACCTTACATAAATGATCAATCGATTCTCTAGCCCGTAGGTTAGAGCTTAGCTTCAACGCCTGCTCACATATTTCCTTACCCCCACGTAATCGCACGATACCATCAAGTACGTTCCCCTGTGCTTCAGGCAATTGTAGCTTACGAATGGAATTACGGAATCCCACATAGTCCCTACGCAGAAGACCTTCCTTCAATGATTCTTGATCTTCGTCACGTCCAGGAACAATCTCCTCAAATAATCCATGTAGAAATCCAACATGACCCATAGCAATTTTAAAAGAAGCAACCCCTGCTGACTTTAACGATTCAATTGCAAGTGCAACTACTTCTGCATCCGCTTCTGCTGAAGCATCTCCAACTAATTCAACACCTGTCTGGAAGAACTCTGCTTCTCTACCCGCTTCCTCTTCAATCGTCCGAAATACGTTGGCATGATAAGATAAGCGGATGGGAAGTGACTCTTCCTTCAATAGAGAAGACACTACTCGAGCAATAGGTGCTGTCATATCAGAACGAAGTACCATTGTGGTACCGCGGTTATTAAGCAATTTGAAAAGTTTCTGGTCCGATGTGGAACTTGCCACACCTACCGTATCGTAATATTCCATCGTGGGTGTCATAATCTGCTGATAACCCCAACGGTTCATACAATCTAGGACATTCCGCTCAATCTTTCGTAACTTCTTTACTGCATACGGTAGATAATCCCGGACACCCGTCGGTTTTTCAAACCCTTTTGGCTTTGACACTATATTTCACCTCAACTTAGAGAGTATAAACATTTATTCGTCAGATACTTTAGTACGGTAATGATCTACCATACTACCAAAGTAAAGAATTTCTGCTATTTTAACATGATTATGTCATTATCGTCAATGGGACTATTCCTATTATTCCTAAGAATTAAAGGACAGACTTACGAGTGGTTGACTCATCGGAAGACCTATCCATGGTGGAAGTTGCCCTTTGGGATTTTCGCGTTAAAGAACGTGGAATATTTCCGAGGAAAACCCATGACCACGAAACTCTTTTGAAATAAAACTGTGATATTCCCCAACTCACAAACAATGCCACCAATAAGCCACCGTATATAAATATAAGATATTCTATTGATTCCGGTGCTATGTGATAACGAAATCGGCGATATTGGGCGAGAATAAAGGGATGAAGTAGATATATGGCAAAAGAAAGCTCACCCATTCTTGTTAAAAAGGCTACAACTTTACCAAAATACTTCCTATATATAACAAAGGTTGCGTGTAAAAGAACTACCGCAGATAACATCGAGTGAATATTCCAGATTAATTCATACCATAACGTATCGACTGCTTTTCCAGTTGTTCTCGTATAGAACCATAATTGCACATGTATGAATGCGATGGCTAACCAACCTATCCAGAGTGTAACTGACCATACCTTTTGTCTCTCCGTTAAAAGCTTCCACGGATTCATCAGCCATGGTTTTATGCTGCTAAAGTTTATAGCGATGTACGCACCCATCATATAGTAAGTAAAATACGTAATTGCATAACTTCCCTTATTAAGAAGCTGTAACTCATACTTGTTATAAAATACAAAAGCCCATTGAAGAATAAGTCCTATGGGTATAGCCCATTTGACGAATACTGGTTTCGATTGAAATAGTTTTAATAAGAATGGGAATAAAATGTAGAACTGAATGCTAATAAACACAAAATATAAATGGGTATAGGCAGTGCCGGTTAGCAGATCCCCACGTAATTCAATCCAAAGATTACTATATGGGATCCCTTTTAACTGTCCTAATGTGAATTTCGTGTATACAAAGTATGCCGTGGATGCGATAACATATGGCAATAATATATATAACACTCGCCGACCATAGAACCGAGAAAGTAGTCTTACGGTGATTGGACGATCGTAGTAGTTATAGAACAGCACAAATCCACTCAAAAAGATAAAAGATGTTGTCCCAAATTTAAAGAAAATATTCATAAAATTATATACATAGTAAAATGGCGATTCCATAGCTTGCACTCCAGCAGCATAGGAGGATGCATGAACATGAAGAACTCCTATTAAAGCCAGTGCACGATATACGTCTAACTGTGGCAACCGCTCTTTTCTAATTAAGTTCAAAGAAAGTACTCCTTTTCAATAAAATATAATATCCCCTAAAGTGTCCCCTTAGTGTAAACTTCCCATTACATCATATAAACTCATGATGTAACCTTTGAATAAGGCATAATATTTCCAACTAGGCTAACCTCTAACAAATAGATCCCGAGCACTACCATTATGTATGTTCATATAACAAGTAACCCCAAGGTTCCCTCAGAATGGTTGGAAATCATTCTGAGGGAACCTTGTAGCAGAACCGGTAATGCCATCCCTTTTTAAAAGACAGCACCTCTCCCTATGGAAAAAAACCCAAAGTAGTTTACTCTGGGTTCACCAAGTTATGCGCTATAGGATATGGATTGTCGCTATCATTTACTTCTGATGAAGTTGTCTGGGTTCTCAATTCACGCAAAGGATTACCGCCAACAAAAGCACCGGCAGGCACATCTCTATGTACTACAGAACCAGCTGCTATCATAGCTCCATCTCCGATCGTTATCCCTGGTAAAATAGTCGTGTTCGCACCTACCATGACATTCTCACCGATATCAACGTCGCCAAGGCGGTATTCCTGAATCAAGTATTCATGTGCCAAGATCGTTGTATTATAGCCAATTACAGAATTATCACCAACAGATATTTTCTCTGGAAAAAAAACGTCCACCATCACCATTAGGCCAAAAGCCGTGTGCTTGCCTACTTTCATCCCTAACATATGGCGATAAATCCAGTTCTTCACTTGAAGTATAGGGCAGTAACGAGCAATTTGGATAAAGATGAAATTTTTGACCCCTTTCCAGGGACTGACCGTTCTGTAGATCTGCCACAGTGAATTTGGACCTTCCACCGGATACCGGGTTACCTTTCTCACTTCATCTTACTCCTGTTCTACCAGAGAATATAAGTCGTTCATCGAATGCAGTATATAATCAGGATTATACTTATTAAGGACATCCTCACCTTTTAAAGACCACGATACACCTGCCGACCACGCACCAGCAGCATTGGCAGCTTGAATATCTACAGGGCTATCTCCGACCATTAACGTATTACGGGGATCAGCACCTAGTTCCTGCATTGCTTTAAGTACAGGCTCAGGATGTGGCTTGGGATGCTCAACATCAATAACCGTTACAATAGACTTCATGTACTTGGTCAGCCCGAACATCTCTAGCACTTTTAAGGTACCAGGGCGATTCTTTGTTGTAACTACCCCCATCGTGATTCCCTTTAGGTGTAGTGCTTCAATGACTTCTAACACCTGTGGAAATGGCTGAACCATATCGTCATGAATCAGATCATTATAAGTTCTATATTCCTGTACCAAATGAGTAACGTCTTCAACCCCAGAGAATATTTGCATCTGTTTCTCTAACGTCATACCCATCTTGGGGATAATCTGATCCCTTGTTAGAAGAGCTTGTGAATGGTTCTCTAATACATGTATAAAGGAGTCAATGATAAGCTCATTGGTATCAATAATAGTTCCATCTAAATCAAATAAAATGGTGTCAATCATGCAGTCGTTACTCCTTTTTACCCTTAGTTGGCAACTCTTCCTCATGTACCACAGTTTCAGTAGGAATTACCCTCTTCGTTTCTTTATGTGTAAACATTGCTTCAGGCATATTGTCTACATTTATCTTAGTTGAAACGATAGGGTCTAGATAATGTTCTTGACCTTTAACCGTTACACGGCGATAGATAATGATGGCTATACTCACAATAACAAATAAAATGGCTAATAGCTGCGATATTCTTACATTTCCGTATTCAACATCTAAATTACCATATTCAAAGCCTATCGCCTTCATAGGACTCCACATCCCATTTACTAATGAAGCCAACCACTCTTGACCTTGAAAAGCTAAACTATCCGTACGCAATCCTTCAATAAAGAATCTTCCGACAGAATACCAGATGAAATAGGACAGGAACAATTCTCCTGCGCGTAGAAACTTCTGCCGACGTAGAATCAGCAATAATCCTAAACCAACTAGGTTCCATAACGATTCATATAAGAATGTTGGGTGATGGAACACGCCACTCACATTCATTTGATTCACAATGAAGTCGGGTAGATGTAAGTTATTTTGTAAAAAGGATTTCTCTATAGGGCCACCATATGCCTCTTGGTTAACGAAGTTGCCCCAACGCCCAATAATTTGACCAATAATCAGACCAGGAGCACATATATCTAGAATTCTCCAGAGTCCATACCCTTTATGCCGGGTATAGAAAAATGCGCATATAATAGCACCGATCAACGCACCATAAATGGCAATACCGCCATTCCATATTTTGAATACATCTACAAAGTTATCTTTATATTCATCCCATTTAAAAGCAACAAAGTAAATTCTAGCGCCAATAATGGATGAAGGAACACCAATTAACAAAAGGTCCATAAAAAACTCAGAGGAAATATTAAATCTCTTTCCTTCTCTAATCGCTACCATTAAACCTGCTAATGCACCAAGCCCTAGAATTAATCCATACCAGTGAACTTTGAGTGATCCAAGAGAAAAGGCTATAGGATCAAGTAATAATGTGGCCATTTTTCACGCTCCTAATCCATATCGTCAATATCTTCTGCTATCGTGGCCGTTAATTTGTTAGTAAATTGTAGCGCAGCATTTAGGCCCATTTGTTTCAAACGGTAATTCATAGCAGCCACTTCTATAATAACTGCAAGGTTACGTCCTGGTCTAACCGGAATGGTCACTAATGGAACATCTGTATCAATAATCCGTGTTGTTTCTTCATCAAGACCTAGACGATCATATTGCTTATCCTGTTGCCAATTCTCCAATCTAACAACTAACGTAATTCGTTTGTTGTTACGAACGGCACCCGCACCAAATAGAGTCATCGCATTAATAATACCTACTCCACGAATTTCGAGCAAATGCCTAATGAGCTCAGGAGCTGTACCATGAAGCTGATTATCTGAGGTTTGTCGGATCTCAACGGCATCATCTGCAACGAGACGATGTCCTCTCTTGACCAATTCCAATGCAGTCTCACTCTTACCAATACCACTAGTCCCTGTAATCAACATCCCTACACCATATACATCACATAATACACCATGGATTGTTGCTGTCGGTGCTAGCTTTCTTTCCAGAAACCCTGTTATCTTACTTGAAAGAATAGTCGTTGCCATGCTGCTTCTCAGCACAGGTAAATTCTTTTCATTGCTAATATCAATCAACTCTTGTGGAACCTCTAATGACCGAGTGACAACGAAGCAGGGGGTCAGATCTGAACAGATCCTCTGCATACGTTCTTTTCTCTCTTCTGCCGTTAACATCGCAAAGAAAGCTAATTCAGTCTTACCCAACAATTGTACACGCTCTTGTGGGTGATATTCAAAGTAACCTGCCATTTCTAGACCCGGTCTATTTAAGTCATCCACCGTAATAGTACGTTTGAGACCTTGTTCTCCCGCAATGACTTCTAGTTGAAATTGTTGAACCAATTCGGATACCTTAACGTTTTTAACCATCTCATATCTCCCTTTCACATTTCTTATGTAACTATAATTACAAGAATTCATATGATATTAAATTAAGCTATTTCATTGTACCCATCGTAATTGAAATCGCTACCGAATGCAATCTCTGAACTATAGTACGATAACCAGAGACTTCATATTAGACAAGTAGAAACGGCAATGCCGTCCTTTTTCAAAGACGGCACCTGTTTCTACGGAAGTTATAAGGGACAGGGTATCAAGAATCTATTTCATCATAATGCCAATCGTTTTAGATGCATCGACGATGATGGAATGGATTCAAGTGAAACTTATCCTTAGCTATTTAAAAAAAACCGCCCATCAGGGCGGTCTTCATATAATCTATTTATTATTTTCCGATTAGAACATTCAATTCTGATTCTTTATCGAAGATATGAATTTTGTTCATGTCAATTGCTAAGCGAACTGTGCTACCATCACGTGTAGTAGAACGTCCGTCTACACGAGCGATAACCGTATCGTTACCTAGACCGCTCAAGTATAGTAACATTTCATGTCCAAGGTTCTCAGTAACATCAACATTAGAAGTAAAGATCGTGTTTGGTGATGCTTCCAAGAATACAGGCTCTTCATGAATATCTTCAGGACGAACACCCATAGTTACTTCTTTACCAATCATACCTTTAGCTTTCAAGATTTGAGCTTTGCCACCAGGAACTTCAACATCCAATCCATCAGCACGGAAACGGACAGAACCATTTGACTCGCTCAAAGTACCATTGATAAAGTTCATTGTAGGAGATCCAATGAAACCTGCTACGAAAAGGTTAGTTGGGCTATTGTACAACTCTTCAGGAGAAGCAGCCTGTTGAATAATACCATCGTACATAACTACGATACGGTCACCCATTGTCATAGCTTCTGTTTGGTCATGCGTTACATAGATACAAGTAGTTTCAAGGCGCTTAACCAGTTTAGTGATTTCAGCACGCATTTGACCACGAAGTTTAGCATCCAAGTTGGAAAGAGGCTCATCCATCAAGAAGACTTGTGGATCACGAACAATCGCACGACCCAAGGCAACACGTTGACGTTGTCCACCAGAAAGTGCTTTTGGTTTACGTTCAAGCAAATGCTCGATGTCTAGAATTTTTGCTGCATCACGTACTTTTTTATCGATTTCATCTTTCTTCACTTTACGTAGTTTCAATCCGAACGCCATGTTCTGATATACACTCATATGAGGATACAATGCATAAGATTGGAATACCATCGCAATATCACGGTCTTTAGGAGCTACATCATTTACAACACGATCTCCGATATAAAGTTTACCTTCTGAAATTTCTTCTAGACCAGCGATCATCCGAAGTGTAGTTGATTTACCACAACCAGATGGTCCTACTAGAACCAAAAATTCCTTATCTTTAATATCAAGATTGATATCTTCTACTGTTGCTTTATCTGCACCTGCATATTTCTTGAAAATATGTTCTAAGCGTACTCCAGCCATTATAATTTCCCCCTAAGTAATATTAGTGAAATCGGATACATTTGATACTCTTATATTACCCATAAATGCCTAGACTGGCTATCCACAAATTGCACAAAAATGCTAATTTCTTTTCGTCACTTTATACAATAGCATTGTGAGTTTGACCAGAACAGCATCACTAAAGCTTCGAACATCGAGTCCTGTCTCATTCTTAATTTTATCTAATCGATAGAGAAGCGTATTCCGATGAATGTACATTCTCTTGGCTGTCTCACTTACATTACAATCTAGTTGAAAAAAGGTTTCCAAAGTCGATAGTGTCTCCGGATCAGTAAATAGAACTGAGTGGTCACCCACCTGTTCTAGAAACCCACCTCTTTGCTTGTCCGGTATACTGCTAACAAGACGTTCCAGCACTAATTCCCAAGGCAAGTGTATGTGCTCAGCAATATGAAAGGTTTTCCCTAAGAAAATAGTCTCTCTCATCATAAGTACTGTGCTAGGAAGTGCTGGGAGTGGATCTAATGAATGCATAACAGAGAGATGGAACACGCCAACCCACTCACTAGCCACCAGCTCATGCAGACCAAGACAGAAGGCAGATAATATCTCAGCGTCCGTTTCTTCTAGTTCGTCCTCTTTATCATCATTACCTCCGAGAACCAACTCTCTTTGGGCTAAGATCAACCATTCATAATCCTTCAGTGGTATCAGCAGTAATTCACCATCGAAATAACTTACTAACAATCTCTTCAACGTAATATAAGGTATATCAGGTAAATGGACACCCTCACATTTCAGTAAAAAAGGGACCATTTGTGTAGTCATACGCTTCCTTATTGAAACATTTTCTGGGGTCTCATCATTCAGTTTACCTAACTCTAACTGTGATTCTATCCATGAGCTTAATTCTTGAACTTCTCTCTCTTCCTCATCTTGAGGAGATAACGATTGCTCCATCTGAACCCGAACATTAGCGAGTATGAGTTCCATAAATTGAACTTCCTCTAAGCTTAATGCATTCAACTCTCCAGCTAAGACAGACATTCGCCCATCTCGACTATACAAGGGAAACCATACTTCACCCTCGTTCACAACAGAATCCATAAGCGTACTATTCTTATAATTAAAAAAAGAGCTAGAATCCTGCTTAGTCAATTCTTTAATCGTGAGAGGAATACCTACAATTTGTTGCAACTTCTGACGCAGTGTCTCCATCTCCATCATCGGTTATCACCTACCACTTTACCTTTTTCTTCATATAGTAACATATCCAGACTAAAAAGAAGAATAAACAAAAAAGTCACCCACCTATAAAGGTTGATGACTTTTCGTCTGTTAGTGATGAGCCATGAAGGATTCGAACCTTCGACACCCTGATTAAAAGTCAGGTGCTCTACCAACTGAGCTAATGGCTCATAATACTGGTGGAGGATGATGGATTCGAACCACCGAACTCGTAGAGAGCAGATTTACAGTCTGCCGTGTTTAGCCACTTCACTAATCCTCCGTAATAACAAGGTGGCTCGGGACGGAATCGAACCGCCGACACGAGGATTTTCAGTCCTCTGCTCTACCGACTGAGCTACCGAGCCATATTAAATTTAAAAAATAAAAAAATGGCGGAACCGACGGGATTCGAACCCGCGATCTCCTGCGTGACAGGCAGGCATGTTAGGCCAACTACACCACGGTTCCCCATTTGTAAAGATGGTGCCGGCGAGAGGACTTGAACCCCCAACCTACTGATTACAAGTCAGTTGCTCTACCAGTTGAGCTACACCGGCAAGTGTATAATTCCAATAAACCTAAGTAAAAAAATGGTGGAGGCTGAGGGGATCGAACCCCCGACCCTCTGCTTGTAAGGCAGATGCTCTCCCAGCTGAGCTAAGCCTCCTGGGCTGTAATATGTATGGTAGCGGCGAAGGGGATCGAACCCCCGACCTCACGGGTATGAACCGTACGCTCTAGCCAGCTGAGCTACACCGCCACATTAAACACCTATTACATATTCATGAAAAAATCAATGGCGGAGAGAGTGGGATTCGAACCCACGCACCGTTTACACAGTCTAACCCCTTAGCAGAGGGTCCCCTTATAGCCACTTGGGTATCTCTCCAGATTATTCATGAATCAGAGATTGAATCCCTGAAAACTAGATACGAATGAATTTGCAGTTCGAAACTTTCATTTGCTTCTGAAGCCTAAACTTCAGAATATTAGGATAAGCCCTCGACCGATTAGTATTGGTCAGCTCCATGCATTGCTGCACTT
>NZ_JCAIUL010000015.1:0-121911 GCF_059445505.1 Paenibacillus sp. Y301
CCGTCTGTTTTTTGAATTCCTCATTAAACCGTTGTCGTTGTTCCCTCATAAAAGGACACCTCTTTCTTTGTTAAGTAAATTATCCAGTTTCTCTTAACAGGTGTCCACTTTTTATTCTAGCTACAGATTTCCTGTTATACATGAATAAAATGGGCTATACCAATTATTTACCGGGAGGTCTTCCCTTTAAATTAAAATCAGCCCCGATGAAGACCTCCCGGTAAATGATATCGTGGTAATCTAAACTAAAAGAACCGCAAAGAGCAGTTCCTTTTTCAAATAGAAGAAACAAATGGCTTTACGACCGCATCCCTCCAATGAAAGTTGGGTTTATCCAAAAAAATACTTTCACTGGAAAGGATAAGTTTCACTCCATGGATGCACTACGCTTGATCTACACCATCCGGACCATCCACGATGTCCAATACGCCAACAGCCAACGTACCCACCGCAGCCACTTTTATTAGCCCTTTAGCGCCTTCTTTAACTTTATCATAATCCTCTTCGGACAACCCTTGTACAACTTCTTTACCATTGGCATAGGTATATTTCACAGCACCGACTACACCTTTAGCTGTTGTAGAAAGGGCACCACCGATATCTTTCATTCCATTACTTGATTGTTGGTCATTGTTAGTGATGAGCCCCGCCGTTGTGTCATATACGCCACTAGCTAGGTCACCTGCCGTCGTACCTGCAATAATCGAAGCTTTCTCCACACTGTCACCGATTTCCTTTACGAAAGGGCTACCGGTAAGCTCGCCAACGACGCGGACACTTCCACCGATCACTTTGCCTGTAACTTCACCTGCGACTTGACCAAGACCTTTTAAGAAACTCATAACCACAACCCCTTTGTAGGATCTGAATAAATTGATTGTACGCTGAACGGGGTGACCATGACAAGGGACGAATGAATTGAGTTACACGGATAATCCTCATAATAGATATTCTCATCAATCTGTAGCCAAGGCTATTGGATCATGGTAGAGTCGCATGTAAATAGCTACAGGAGGTATTTATGGAAATCGAATTATTATCCCTATTAGGAATAGGATTTATTCTAGGCATCAAACATGCCATTGAACCGGATCATGTCATTGCTGTATCAACCATCGCTAGTCAAAATACATATATATGGGGCAGTCTCCGACCCACCAGCTCCTCCGCGCAACAAAATCTCCTACATGAAGTCAATGATCATTGGTATGATCCACGGACTAGCTGGAAGTGCAGCTATGGTGTTATTAACCATGTCTACCGTATCAACAGTGTGGGATGGAGCAGTATACATCCTATGTTTCGGAATGGGTACCATCGCCGGAATGTTATTTTTCACAACGATACTGGGTATTCCATTCGTCCTTAGTTCTAACCACAAGCGTGTTAACATGTCTCTAACATCCATTACCGGTGTAGTAAGTATCCTATTTGGATTGTATTATATGTACAATCTTGGGGTTACTGAAGGATTGTTTTCATTATGGATGGGGTGAGATAGGAAAGAAGACCCTCACATAATGCTATGGACCTATTTTGCAGAAATATGGTAGAATTTAGGAAATATTGGAATTGGGGAAGAATAATGAGTTTAGGAATGTGGATATTGGTTTTTATAGTCATGTTTATTATTATTGCTGTGTTTCAGTTAACAAGAATGAAGAGAATGAAGGATGTAGCTTTAAATAATCTTCAACTCATGAAACAACAATTGAAGAATACACCAACGCAAGAATTTGTTTCAGCTGATAATAAATATATTCTTTCGATTGATGAAAAGGCCAAGAAGATAAACTTTACCACACAACAACATAATAAGACTTACGATATAGAAGATATTTTAGGAACTCAAGTCATTAATCATGTATCTACATCACACGATACAACAACCAGAGAGACGGTATTTGGTAACTTGTCCTCGACTACGACGACACATAAAAATATCAGTCAGATTGAATTGAAAATTTCAATGAATGATATGGAGACGCCATATTACAGTATTTTCTTTTTTGATAGTCTGGTTGGAGTGAGTGCGGGTCATCCATTTATAGAAAAGGCTGAAAGTAAGTTGAACCACTGGATTGCAATTATTAATATCATGAGGGGTAAAGGAAATGGAATTCGAGTTGAAGGACTCAGTGGAATTCAGGGGTTACCCGCTAACTTGCAATCGATATTAGAATCAGCAACAGCACAAGCGCAAGTATCGATTACACCATCTGAACCCCAAGACTCCGTTGCAGATGAGTTAATCAAAATCTCCAATCTTCTACAACAAGGAATGATTACCCAAGACGAATACAATACACTCAAAGCTAAGTTGATTTCTTAAATAATTGACAATAGACTTGTCATTCTCTATACTGATTTTAATCTAATACACGGTATACGTTGAAGGAATTAGTAGCAGGCTGTCACTGTTCATCAGAAAGCTAGGGGTCGATGTGACCTAGCACAAACAGTCTCGTGAATTACACTCCGGAGTATCTTAGGTAACACTAAGCGGACTAGCCAACGATAATAGGGCTATGAGTGGTATGAATAGTGGCAGCACTGTTTATGCAATTTGGGTGGTAACACGGTTATTATATCGTCCCTATGTCTATTGTAGACATGGGGGCGATTTTTGCATTTTATTGTATGCATATGGATGGACCAAGACTTATAAAGGGGATGGATGATCATGAGTAACATGAATATTATTGATGAATTAGAATGGCGCGGTGCGATTAACCAACAGACAGATGCAGAGGGTTTGCGTGAATTAGTTAGTGAGAAGAAGATTTCCTTGTACTGTGGTGTCGATCCAACCGGAGATAGCATGCATATTGGACATTTAATTCCATTCATGATGTTGAAGAGATTTCAAGCCTTCGGACACATACCTGTTATTCTGATTGGTGGAGCAACAGGAACTATTGGTGATCCAAGTGGACGTTCATCCGAACGCCAATTACAGACATTAGAGCAAGTCCAAGACAATGTGAACGCCCTAACAGCTCAGATGAAGAAGTTATTCGTTACGGATAATGATGCTCAGTTGAAAATGGTCAACAACTACGACTGGACTCATTCCATCAATATTATCGATTTCTTGCGTGACTATGGGAAGAACTTCAGTATCAATGCGATGCTGGCCAAAGATGTGGTATCTAGCCGTCTAGATAGTGGGATTTCTTTTACAGAATTCACTTACCAGATTCTCCAGTCCATGGACTACCACCACTTGTATGCTGAAGAAGGCGTTCAATTACAGATTGGTGGATCGGATCAATGGGGTAACATTACGAGTGGTCTAGATTTGATTCGGAAAAAAGAAGGTTCAGAAGCGAAGGCATTCGGATTAACGATTCCTTTAATGTTGAAGGCAGATGGTACGAAGTTCGGTAAATCTGCAGGCGGAGCAATCTGGCTAGATCCTGCTCAGACATCACCTTATGAGTTCTACCAATTCTGGTTGAATCAAGATGATCGTGATGTCGTGAAATACCTGAAATTCTTCACGTTCTTAACGAAAGAAGAGATTGAAGAATTAGAGAATAAGGTTACAACAGATCCAGGTAAACGTGAAGCGCAAAAGGTACTTGCTGAAGAAATGACGAAATTCGTTCATAGCGAAGAAGCATTAGCGCAAGCGATCAAAATCTCACAAGCCTTATTCAGTGGAGATATTAAATCATTAACAGCCGATGAAATAGAGCAAGGGTTCAAAGAAATGCCTACATTCGAAGCAACCAAAGAAACGAAGAACATCGTGGACTGGCTAGTAGATCTAGGAATCGAACCTTCTAAGCGTCAGGCAAGAGAAGATATTAATAACGGAGCCATTTCGATGAATGGTGAAAAAGTAGAGGATGTTAACACGGAAGTAACTGCAGACCAATCATTTGATGGTCGGTTTATCATCATTCGTAAGGGTAAGAAGAAATATAGCTTGATTCGATTAGTGGATTAGGAAGGGTTTGGTTACAACAGACTACAGTTGAAGAAAGATTGAGTTTGCGAGTATGATGCACAACTAATAAGAAAACCGTGGAATCCATGACATGGGTGCCTCGGTTTTTTAATGCTATTTGGATGAGTAGAGCCAATTTAATCAATCTAGCCCAAAGTAATGTTGAATGGAAGACTGTACCTATTTCATAATGAGAGTATATACTCATACCAAGCCAAATCGTTGCTTGGGGGAAATTTGATGGATAATGATAAAGATGATAAGGAAATGGCCACAAAAAATCAAGATACTCAAAAGACCACAACTGCGAATAATGATGACGCTGTTATGAATATAGCTAAAAAAGATATGGATAAATACAGGGAAATGCTTGATAAGTTGGCTAAAAACTAATGCAAAACCGTTTCGTAAAATGAGGTTAACCAGCTAAATCTGGTTAACCTCATTTTTGAATTAAATAGTAGGATATTCAAGGACGTATAAAGCTGATCTTGCCAAATGATATACTCCCTTATCGATCAAGTAGTCTCCAGTTTAGAATACATGCTACTATTGAAAAGATAACAATTACAATATTACAATTCATACATAAGGGCAAGGTGAAGATATGTTTATAGAATGCACTAAAAAACTAGCGGATGCTATGAAAATAAAGACAAATGATATTACGCCGATTAAGCGTGAGCCATTCTATGAATGGCATGGTAATCTATTTATGTTCGATCGAAGAAAAGGCGTTATTCTCATGAACAATCAGACGCGATACTGTATTGTGTTATACGGATTAAAGGCTGAACATTTTAAAAAATTTGACCGTATTGTTCTAGATGCTATACATGAAACATTCCTCGCAGAGGGTTTCTCGGAGAAACAAGTAGATACCTATATAGCCAATTGTGGTGAAGTGAGTTATACCAAGACGCATGATCGAAGTATCCTCAGTCAAATCAAAGAATTCCATATTCATATATCTTGGGAAATTGAAGAACACATACCCAGTGAAACTTTGAATTTAGTAGAACTTAATAAATGGACTGGTCGGTTGATGTGTGGATCACTTGGCTATGCAGAACCTATAGATTTATTGAAGAAGGAAATGAGTAAGATCGAGAGATGGAGCTGATCATATGAATCTTTATAGTATTGAGAACGATATTGATAATAAAATATTTGCAAGAGGGTATGACTATTACGAGAATGAATATATAGCATCAGTCCAGCTAACGGAGGACAATGTCTTTGAGGCGCAAGTTGAAGGCACGGATCTTTACAATGTTAGAGTTAAACTTGATCATAATGATGACATAATCGCAACTCTGTGTAATTGCCCGTACGATATGGGTGAGTATTGTAAGCATCAGGTAGCTGTGTTTCTTGCTTTGCGTGATCTGAAAGAAAGTATAGACTCTGAAGGTACCATTAAATCTCCCGTGTTCAAACAAGGAAAGATTCCTGATATCAAACAGACATTAACTAACATGACAAAAGATGAGCTTGTGGAATTTCTGCTAGATATTGCATCTGAGTATGAGGAAATTAGGTATCGTATTGCGTTGAATTTCAATTATGAGCAAGATGAAGATGAAATCGCTCAGGCAATTGACCTTATCCGAACCTATATAAGTAATAATTCCGATAGATATGGATTTGTATCCTATAGAGGTATCAGTGCTGCTACTAAGGGAGCAGATATGATTCTGGATAAGGCTCGGGTTGCATGTGTACAGAATAACAACATACACGCTATAGAACTTGCACTTTGCGTCATTCATGAAATGATGGAGCTGCTACAGAGAGCAGATGATTCCGATGGTGTAATTGGAGAAGTCATAGGGGAAAGTCTTGCTTTTATGAGTGAGATTACAGCCAATAAGGAATTAAGTTTAGTGGACAAAGAACATATTTTCGAGAAGTTGATCGCAGAATCAACCCATAGACGATATGGGGATTGGGTGGATTGGAAGCTAGACATTCTTGTAAGATGTTCTGAACTTGCGGATACTCCGGACTTAAGGAATACATTAGAACAACATTTACTATCCATCATAAACAGTGGAGAAGGAGATTCGTGGAGTGTCAATTACTTAACGGAAAAGATAAATCTAATCAGATATCATATGATTCAGGAACATGATGGGCTGATAAAAGCACAGGAATTTATAGAACAGAACCTTCACTATTCGAAGTTTAGAGTAATGGCGATAGAGATAGCATTGGAGAATAAGGAGTATGACTACGTCATTAAACTTACTCTTGATGGAGAACAGAAGGATGCAAGCTGGCCGGGTCTTTTAAATCAATGGAAGAAATATCGGTATACAGCATTTCATCTCGCAGGGAAGCTTGAGGAACAACGAGCGTTGGCAATGGATTTCATATTAAATGGCAGTACAGAATACTACAATAAATTGAAGAACACATATAATACACAAGAATGGCTCTCTATCTATCCTCAAATCATTCTTCTATTGGAGAATCAGAAGTGGAATTCTGATGACGTATATACCTACATCCTGATCGAGGAAGGCGAGCGACTCAAACTTCTTGAGTATGTTAAAGGAAGACCCTCATCGGTAGAGACGCTATATAGTCACCTTATTCCTGAATTCAAGGAAGAGGTTTACAGGGTTTACGGGCAATACATTGAGCAAGCTGCTTCATATGCAAGGAACAGGAAGGATTATCAAAGCGTATGTGCGATTATTCGGAGGTTGAAGAAAGTGGGTGGGAAAGAGCAGGCATCTGAGATCGAGCAGAAACTGTTCAACCATTATGCCAATAGACCAGCATTCAGAGATGAATTGTCTAGAGTGTAATCTACTGATTGTTATTGTTTAAAAGACTTGGTTGATGTGAAAACTCAACGTAGGAGCAATAATCTGGTTAGCCATGCTACAATGATTTAAATATGATTTATAAGAGGAGGTCAAATATTGTGTCAAAACCAGATGAGAAGAGCCCTCACACATATGAAGAATGGTTAACATGGGACGGAACCTGGGAGCTAATTCATGGCAGAGCATATAATATGTCTCCTGCATCAACCTCTTTACATCAATTTATTGTGGGAGAGCTTCATTTTGCCCTACGGACTTTTTTTCAAAATCGGAATTGTTATGTATTTGTTGCTCCTTTTGACGTCTATTTTAGCGAAAATGATGAGTACACTTCACCTGATCATATCACGCAGCCAGATCTCTCGGTTGTTTGCTCCAAAGATCAAATATCCAAAAAGGGCTGTCACGGCGCGCCTTCATTGATCGTAGAGGTATTGTCACCCTCCACCGCACTCAAGGATTTCAATGAGAAATTCAATTTATATCAACATTATGGGGTTCAGGAATATTGGATTGTCGACCCGGGTAATCGAACAGTTCATATCTATACACTGCACAATAGTACGTACGCTGTGAGGAAACTATATATGGAGCAGGAAACGATCCAATCCGTTGTGTTTGCAGATCTAGAGGTATCAATGAACAGAATATTTAGTCTCGAAAATAACTCATAATCTACATTCGGATGATGCTAGCCTTGAATCACAATATAGATCAGACATACAACAAACTCAATGTCTTGTAGGCATTGAGTTTGTTGTATGTCTGAAGGGGCACGGTCACAAGGATCAATGAAGATAGATAAATGGAATAAGAGCAATTCAAGTCAAGAATGACTTCTCTTTTTGAATTAGGATAGATCCAGGAGGTGAGAAAATGAAACAGGCTAAAATCGTCATGGCGGTGCAACAAATGCAGGAATATATTGATGACCATATATATGAAGAGATTACCCTTAAGCAGCTCTCTAATGTAGCGGGATATTCTTCGTGGTATTCATCCAGAATTTTCAAAGAAATCGTTGGAAGAACGCCTTTTGATTTACTAGTTTTCGCAAACTCGTGACTTTAGTCGTGAGTTAGAAGACTTCGGATAAGGCGTGTTTAAGACACGTTAATTTACCTGACATATGTTATCCTAAAAACTGACTTATACGGCTTAATATCAATAAATAATATGGGTTTGTTTTATGACAACATATGTCTGAGATGAAACATGGGGTATCGAGGATACATTGAGGCACGGCCGGTTGTTGCAGTGAATTAACTCGGGGTGCGTGTGTTCCACTTGTAAGTGAGAACTTGTTATTATAACGACAGTGGAAAATGTGTTAGAGCAGTTAGATAGACATCCATATGAATACTCATGGTTTGAATAACCCGAGGAATCCGTGATAGTTACATGGGGGCTCGGGTTTTTGTGTGTCGTAAGCTTTTAATCGATCTTTCGAGTGTATGAGAATATGAAAGAGTCAATGAAGGATGTGAAAATGTCCCTTCCTGAAGCTATCTTACCTTAGCAGAATAAGGATATCATTTACATTTATAATAACTGGATTATAATTAACTTAACTTATTAGTTAAGTTAACAATATTGTTTATTTAATTCCAATTAAGTAGAGGAGGAGCTGAGTAAGTTGATAAAAAATGAAGCAGCTTATCAAAAAGCAAAGGAAAAATTGAAGGAAGATAAGGATTTTATTGCGAAAGAAAAAATGCGTTTTAAAGAAATGGGTCTAAATGATGAGCAGATTGATATGGCAATTGAACCGTTAATTTCATTTCACGAACAATTAAATGAAGAAGTGGAGTATTATGAAAGAATAAAAAGAGGATCATTTAATCCAATTCACAAGTTTACGGACATAGGAAAAAACCTCATTGCTTATCGAATATATATCAATATGTCTCAATCCGATCTAGCTAGAAAGCTGGAAGTATCCGATGCACAGGTGTCCCGAGATGAGCGTAACGAGTATTATGGAGCCACTGCAGAGAAAATCGAAGCGGTTATGAGCGCAATGGGAATGAAGGCAACGATAAACATTGAGGTTGCTACATGATACCGAGTCAACTGCAACACCTTCTATTAAAAAAACTCATTGTCGTGTAGTCAGGGTCTGTGAAGAAATACTTATATCCATAACTACAAGAAGACTTCTCAGTTCTAAACTTATTGTTTCATTTGTGGTAGATGATTCTGAGTATGGGAGGTAAGAACAAATGAAACTCGTCAAACTTGAGAATGAAGAACTATCTAGCGCTTTATCGCATGGAAAGGCTTATATTCAGGTAGGTAAATGCAAATTTATGCTGGTTGAGATCGAGGAAGTTACCCAGTCTCCTTATTACGATGTCACAGATCATGAAGAAGAGAAGCTTTTACTTGAAGCAATTATTGGCAATAACCCGTCCTTGTCAAAGGAAGAAGTGTTAGAGCAGTTAGCTAGACGTAAGAAACGATGAATATCATTTGGAAACAGACGGCATTACAGTCATTAATCCAGTTGGATATATGGAGAGAAGATAAAGGTTGGTCGTTAATTAGCGATCATTTGGTAGATGTCATTGAGAATTATTTTGTGAGGATCGATGAAAAGAATGATTAGACAGATTAATACATATTGATTACAATAACCGTAACAGATCCCACCTCGCCTCTTTACAATGCGTACCAAGGTGGGCCTTTTTTTTTAAATATGAGAATTTATAAGTACTTCTGCTTATAAATAGTCTTATATTTCAATGCTAAACGTTTCTTCGCCACTAAAGGACGGAGAGGCCGTTTATGCTTGGAAGGAATCAATGGATCTTCAGACTTCTCCGGTTCGTTGTTGCATGTGATCACAGAATTCTGTTGGATGACCATGGTCATCGGTACACCAAGATTGAGACGAGAAAGCTAAGAAAATACCAACCCACTTGTCAATGAATTGGATGAGTAATCCACCGTCTTGATAAGCTCCGTTATCCCCCTTCCAACGTCCAACATTTCCTTGATTCATATGAATATTGTGCATGCCATTTCCGGGTTTGAATCTAAATATTGAATCGCGTGCGCCATCAGGACCCCATCTAGAGCCGTAGACATATAGAGTGGCTTCATCATCAATAGCTTTCTGAATATATTTGGTCATGAGATCATTTAGATCATTATCTGGTCCAGTCATATGATGAGGTAAAGGTTGCATGGCTGAAGAGTCGAGCAATGGGCTACGGATATAATCAAGAGCAATGTCTCGGTTGTTCTTGTTAATGGGCGTGTACCCTAGGTTCAACTCAGGTAAAGATGTGATCGCGGATGCATTGAAATGCTCATCGACTAAATAGAGAACTTCCGATTGGTCAGAGCTAGACATGACGTTCACTGCAATTCTGTAGTGCGTATCATGACCATCGATCACTTCAATTTGAAAATGGGGATCGTGATCATCACGTTCCTCTTTGTAAGCTACAACTTTACATTTTAATACACCGAATCTTCTAACGGGCATGATTACAGCACCTTCCATATATATTAGGCAAATAGTTGATGAACCTTATTCTAGTGTGCAAAGTGTGGGAGGAGCTTACCAACAGCGTATGATGATAGGTTGAGGTCATAAGCTTAGTATAATCGGTTATTGCATTTCGGAAAATATTAGTATCAACTAAGTTCGCGATGCGATAGAGGCGTATATAGGCAATGATTCTCACATAAAAATCACTATGATTAAAGAAATACATTAAATCATCAAATATTGACAATTTGACAGAAGGGACTGACTTTGATTTGAATGTGCTATTTGAAAAATTAAAAGAAGTACTGTATGCCGTTCTGCCGATTACGTTCATCGTGTTGATCTTACATTTCACCTTGGCACCCCTGGATTCGATGTTGATCTACCGATTTCTGATCGGTGTAGTGTTTATTGTGGTTGGCTTATCTATCTTCTTATTTGGAGTGGATATTGGCATTACGCCGATAGGGAACTCCATGGGATCCGTGATCGCCAAGACCAACAAAATATGGATCGTAGTCGTTGCAGGTCTAGCACTTGGTTTCTTCATCTCGATTGCAGAACCTGATTTACACGTCCTCGCAGCACAAGTCGATACGGTTACATCAGGAATGATCTCGAAGATAAGTATTGTGGCCATTGTGTCCGTTGGAATCGCGATTATGTTGGCCATAGGTCTTATAAGAATTGTGTATAACATCCCCTTGTATAAAGTATTGATGGTCCTGTATCTGATGATCTTCGCAATTGCGATATTTACATCACCGGAGTTTCTAGCGATATCATTCGATGCGTCGGGTGCAACCACCGGTGCACTCACCGTTCCGTTCATTCTGGCTCTTGCCATGGGTGTGTCTGTATTGAAGAAAGATAGTAAAGCATCCGAGAAAGATAGCTTCGGATTAGTTGCTATCGCATCGACAGGAGCCATTCTATCGGTGATGATTATGAGTATTGTGACCAAGACAGATAAAATTACAGGCAGCTTAGAGCATCACACCTCAACCTCCACATCCATCATCGGTCCATTTATCCACGAAATTTCCAAGATCGCAGGAGAAGTATTTATCGCACTACTTCCGATTTTACTCATATTCATGGTGTTTCAGAAATTTTCCTTTAAATTGTCCAGAAGAACCTTTAGAAAAATAGTGATTGGCGTATTCTTCACCTTTATTGGCCTTGTTCTATTCTTATGTGGTGTATATGCCGGGTTCATGGATGTAGGGACCGCACTCGGACATACGTTAGCTTCATTAGACAATAAAGCTTACGTTATTATTATAGGATTCATTCTGGGTCTGGTGACCATATTGGCCGAACCTGCGGTTTATGTATTAACGCATCAGGTAGAGGATGTAACAAGCGGGTATGTCAAAAGAAAAGTGATTCTGTTTACACTCTCTATCGGTGTCGGCTTTGCCGTTGCGTTATCGATGTTACGAATTATTGTTCCTGAAATTCAGCTCTGGCATTATCTCTTGCCTGGATATATCATCTCGCTGACGATGACGTTCTTCGTTCCGAAATTATTTGTTGGTATTGGTTTCGACTCAGGAGGCGTCGCCTCTGGGCCAATGACAGCTACGTTCATATTAGCATTTGCACAAGGTGTGGCTGAATCCATCGATGGAGCTAATGTGTTAGTAGATGGGTTTGGCATGATTGCCATGGTGGCAATGACACCTATTATTGCTTTACAGGTGTTAGGATTTATTTTCAAAATGAAATCTAAAAAAGGAGGGCTAGAGAACAGTGGAGGAACTAACTGAAATCGTAGAACTTGAGTTAGTCTGCATTATCGTGAATTTCGGATTGGGAAGCAAAGTATTGCATATAGCTAAACAACATGGGATCTCGGGAGGTAGTGTATTTCTTGGAAAAGGCACGGTACACAATCGAATTCTACAATTCTTAGCATTATCTGATGTGAGAAAAGAGATTGTATGGATGATTTCAGACACACAGACGGGAACTCGCGTCCTCCATGAGCTGGATAAAGAGTTCAAATTCGATAAACCCAATCACGGCATAGCATTTACTACATCGGTCTCTAACGTTATAGGGGCTAGGAAATATAAAAAAGAAATTAGGAATGCAAGAAGAAAGGGAGGGGATCACATGTATCACAACATTACAGTGGTAGTAGATAAAGGTAAAGCAGAGTATGCGATTGAGGCAGCGACCCAAGCAGGGGCTAGGGGTGGGACCATCATCAACGCGAGGGGTTCAGGCATCCATGAGACTAGTAAGTTATTCTCTATGAATATCGAACCGGAGAAAGAGATTGTCATGATCCTATCGGAAGAAGATAAGACCCAAGCGATCGTAGATGCTATACGAACACAGCTCAAGATCGATGAGCCAGGTAACGGGATTATCTATATTCAAGATGTGAATGAGACATATGGGTTGTATAATTGAAGAAATGAACTAATTCACAAGCCAAGAAATCTGAATACGGATTTTTTGGCTTTTTTCTATTAGCTGTAGAGTGTTGTCATATGGATGTTATAATAAGGAAAAAATATAGAGCGAAGAGGTGCAGCATCTTGCAGAAGAAGAGTGTGTACTACGGTGGTCTTATATTGGTATCGGCTATATGGGGACTTAACTTTGGGTTGTCACGCCTGGCCATGGATGTTTTTGATCCGGTGCTATTGGCATTTCTAAGGTTCTCGTTGGCTGTTCCATTCTTTTTCATATTGCTCAAAATGAAGGAGAAAAGTGTTGGGTTGCCTCTTGGGGTGTTGGTAAAGTTAATGGGTATTGGATTAGTCGGTATCACCCTGCTTGAGATTATGGTGCTATACTCCATCCAGTATACGACGTTGGCTAATGCCTCCCTGCTCAATGTAGCACCGTGGCCAATATTCGCAGCGTTATTCGCTCCATTCATTACGAAAGAGAAGGTAACCGCTCGACTTCTGATCGGGGGCGCTATTGCTATGGTTGGGGTCTATTTCATCATCAGTGGGGGGACAGGGTTCGAATGGTCTTCCAAGCATATGGTCGGAAATCTTATGGCTCTTGGCGTCAGCTTCATCGGAGCACTATTCAATCTGTCATGCATGCCACTGATGAGAACATACTCAGCTTTGCGTATAAGCACTTGGTATATATTTTTTGGTGCGCTATTTATGTTCCCTCTAACTCTATCATCCTGGGGAAAAGTAGCATGGGCAAACTTAGGCGCTACCGAATATTTGGTGGTCGGTTACAATGTCATCTTCTGTACTGTTATTGCTTTTGTCGTATGGAATGCCTGTATGTACCAAGTAGGAACGGCTCGATCTAACTTTTTCCGCTATGTCGTCTCAGCCGTTGCTGTCCTGATGGGATATATGTTCTTTAAGGAAAGTGTGGGCTTATGGCAGATCATTGGGGCAGTATTTCTGGTTGGTGGTTTGATATGGATTACTTCTGAGCGGACTGAGAGTGCTATTGCTGTAAAACTCTAGTTAAGCTTGGGGATGAGAGCAAACCCTCTATCTTGATATGGGGATCGTGATCATCACGATCGTCTTTGTGAGCAACAACTTTGCATTGTAATACTCCGAATCCGAATCTTTTAACTGGCATGATTAATGCATCTCCCGTGAAACCAGACTGAATATTCTTACATAATAATACATATTGAGTACAGTAACAGATCCCACCACGCCTCTTCACAATGCGTACCATGGTGGGACTTTTTTTATTTAGGGCAGCAAATGCATCCAGCTTATGGTCGTTCACGTTCAGAACGGCGAGTAAAGGAGAGCACGATATCCTGGGCATGGTCACCGAAATGGCTGCCGAAGAGATTGAGACCGCGCCTGTTAACCGCATCCTCTCGTATTTCGAAACGGAGCCGAATAGGTTTATTAAAAGCCAGATCGAGCATGTCGAGAGTTGTTGGAGAAGAGGGAACATGGTTAATCTGACTGCCTTTACTTGAAATGCTCCATTCGGTCAGCATACCGTATTCCGTTCCACTCTTCCATCGTTCTGGTGTTAGCTTGCCTTTGCGATCACCGAAGTCGGAAGGACAAGTATAAATGCCGACGAGCTGGTCATTGATGGTTAGGGTAATATCAGTTGCCCAATCCTCACGGAACGAGGACGCTTCTGAACATAGTTCTGCCGATATACGAATCTCATCCAGTATGACGCCTGGGGGTAGAGGATTGGCGAAATAGTATTCGACATAACCGGATTCTGCGAACCATAGTAGGGATGCATCGATTCGATCCGGCATATAGAATACTCGTGGATCATCCTGGGATCCGATAACACTCCCGTCTTTTCCTGCCATGCCGCAGGACGGTTGTATAGAACAGTTGGAGAACATGCCGATGGGCATATGTATCTCTTCTGTTGGATGTAGTCCTTCTCCTGGTTTCGAAGGAAGTTCAAGTTGGATAGCACGGCAAGTGACCGAGCATATTTTCTCACGGTTCGCACCCTGTGTGGAGACGATCAGATTTACCTGCTCCAGTGTTTGTACGTTGATAGAAATAGTGGGCTGGGCTACACCAAGGACCTCGGCTAACTGACTGACACTCATCGACCTGTCACCAAGTGCTTCAAGTATACGAACACGGACATCTCCAGATAGCGCCTTAGCTACGTCCAAGATACGCGATGCTGGATAACGAATACTTTCTTGTATTATTATTTCGCTCATAAATTGTTTTCCTTTTCGTAATGATGGAATGAGATTATTGTACAATGAAGATTGGGTATTGTAAAACTATAATAAACATTGCGAAAAACATATACTGGTGCTAAAATGGGCTCAACTTCACATTTGAAAGGTTGTGTTCATGTAATGAGTACTTCTGTATTGAATTCTGAAAGTCTGAACATTCCTCGGTCTGAACATCCCCATCCGCATTGGCAACGTATGGATTGGATGAACTTGAATGGTCAGTGGTCATTTTGTTTTGACCCCAACGATGAAGGGATTAGAAGTCAATGGCATACCAATCATGAAATCGCTTACAATTCTTTGATTACGGTTCCTTTTTCTTGGGCAAGTCCTCTATCTGGAATTGGCAGTGATACTAAAGGGATAGGCTGGTATCGCCGTACTCTGACTTGGCAGCCTTTCGTACAAGGTTCACGACTATTTCTGCGCTTTGGAGCCATAGATTATTCTTGTGATGTGTGGATTAATGGTATGCATGTCGGTTCTCATCAAGGTGGTTACGGCTCATTTGAGTTCGAAGTTACTCAGTCCTGGCAAGTTGATTGCGAGAATACGATTGTCGTAAGAGTAGAGGATTTCGATCACGATGATCAGGCACGTGGCAAGCAGGGATATGGAGAGATTCGCGGGATATGGCAACCGGTTTGGTTGGAATCCCGACCGCAAACGTATGTGAAGGATGCTAAATTTGTAACCTTCATTGACGGACAGGTTGAAGTGACGGCAAGAATCACAGCGCATGAAGCTGGAACAGCAGAATTAACGCTGCAATTTGCAGAGGGTTCTATCCAGCATAGAGTAAATCTAGACCTTGTAGCAGGTGAGAATGAAATTAAGATCTCTTTAGTAGTGAATAATCCCCAGTTGTGGAGTCCAAATACGCCTTATCTATACGAAGGGGAAGTGCAGTTATCAGGATGTTTTGGCACAGATGTAGTGAGTACTTATTTCGGAATTCGTGAAATCCAAACCGTTCGCTTCGAAGAACGCGGATATCGCTGGATTACATTGAATGGCAAGCCCATTTATTTGAATGGTACCCTTGACCAGTCCTTTAACAAGACAGGTTATTTCACTTATCCGTCGGATGAAGAAATGCGGGATGAAATATATCTCATGAAACGTTTGGGGTTGAATTTTGTTCGTATTCATATCAAGCCTGAGGAGCCACGTAAGTTGTATTGGGCCGATAAGCTAGGTATTCTCGTTATGGAAGATATGCCTTGTTTCTGGGGTAACCCGGATGAAAAAGCGCGTACATCCTATGAAAGGGAAGCACTTGAGATCATAGAGCGGGACTATAATCATCCATCTATTTTCTCATGGGTTATGTTCAATGAGACTTGGGGACTGAAGACAGACGCTAAAGAAGCGGGCGTGACGGCTGACATACGACAACAGAGCAGTTATCTGCCGGAGACGCAGGAGTGGGTCCGAGAGAAATATCACTGGGCCAAGCGGCTTGACCCAACCCGGATTATTGAGGATAACTCACCATGCAACT
The DNA here is from genome assembly GCF_059445505.1 of Paenibacillus sp. Y301. Lineage (NCBI taxonomy): Bacteria > Bacillati > Bacillota > Bacilli > Caryophanales > Paenibacillaceae > Paenibacillus > Paenibacillus sp. Y301. The sequence continues at coordinate 16,489 of NZ_JCAIUL010000015.1, forward strand.
ATGATCATGTCGAATCGGATATCAATACATGGCATTTGTACATTAATGGGTATGATCAGCTTCGTTCCCATCTAAACGAGGTTGTGGATAAAATATTTGTGGGTTCTGACTTTAACTGTATCGGCGGTAACGTACAATCCGATGCACCGCTAATGAACAGCGAGTGCGGCAACGTCTGGGGTATTGAAGGTGGAGCGGGTGACAGTGATTTGGCATGGCATTACCGTTATATGATGAATGAATTCCGTCGACATGATAAGCTGTGCGGGTTCGTATTTACTGAATTCCGCGATGTTACGAACGAGTTCAACGGCTATTACCGGCTTGACGGGTCCGATAAAGATTTTGGTTATGATGCCTTTGTACCTGGCATGACCATTGCTGATCTGCATTCACCGGATTTCATCGTTATCGATGCACCACCGTGTCAATCCGTGGAAGCAGGCATGAAGGTTAATGTTCCTCTGTTGCGTTCTAGCTTCTGTGACCAACATCATGGGGGGAAGCTTCAGTTGAAGTGGGAACTGTGGTACGACAATATGGGTACCCGAGTTGTTGCAGAGTGCGGACATATTCCTGTGAAGTGGGATAGCTTCGGAGTAACTCCTCTTCCGACTTTGACCGTTACTATGCCCGGTCAGGACGCAGTGGCGGTGCTCGCCATTTCCCTGATCAATGAAATAGATGATGTTCTTACCCGTAACTTCATTACGTTTGATGTAAGAAGTAATAAAGAGGACGGAGTATTTGAAGGGAAAGGTGACTTTGTAAGTATTCCAGTAGGGAACTTTATAGAACAGACCTTTAAGCACCAGTGGGGAGCTATTCAGGGTGGAAAAGTCAACGGTGCTGGAGAAGGAAGCTACGTATATGACGTCACTCTACCGGATTCAACGGAGAAGAAGATGATTGGTGAAATTGAAATTATGTTCGAAGCAGGTGCTAAGCGAGTGCTTGCGCGCAATGTTGAAGGAGCAAAGGACAACGAGATGGGGATGAGCGCCATGCATGGTGCTGATGCGAAAGTGGAATATAATCCGAATACGTATTATATGACCGATGATGTGCGTCACCCTTCACAAGTCAATGTTCTAGTTGATGGTATACGGATTGGCTCATTGTATTTACCGGACGACCCGGCCGATAGTAGAGGGGTATTGTCATGGCATTATCAGGGGGTTGCGAACAAGTTAGACGAGGCAGGTTCTTATGGTTATTTGTGCAAGGTGAATGTTCCGGGTCAGTTAGCTTCCAAGCTGGATCGTAACCGTTCTTTCCGCCTGGAATTGCAAGCAGAGGTAGGCGGGATCGCTTTGTATGGCCGTAATGCTGGACGTTACCCGTTTGATTTGCTGATTCGGTATAACTAATCAAATCTTACAGTTTTCTATCGTTTTTATTACAGGAATATTGTTTATATTGTATAAGAAAACCGGCATATTAGGTGTCGGTTTTTCTGATTTCACAGGAGAAATGCTTATCTGCTAACGATTATCTGATATATTTAATATTATTGCTTTAATACAGTTTATTGTAGTAAGGTACTTAAGAGATGATGTATGTAAATTTCGTAGGAGGTTCTTATGCTAGAAGTTGGTATACACGAAGCGGATAAGTTGGTTCAGGTCGCTCACGCCCTTTCAACGCGATCCAGAGTCGACATTCTTCGCCTTCTTAATACACGGAGCATGAATATTATCGAAATTGCCGAGGCTTTGCAGCTTCCAGTTTCGACGGTCGCCAATAACGTGAAGGTGCTCGAAGCGGCCAGACTGATTAATACCGAACTACTTCCGGCCGTGCGCGGGGCCATGAAGGTATGCAGCCGGAATTATGACGATATTCTGATTGGGTTAAATTCGATTGTCCGATCAACAAGGGACGGAATGAAGTTGTATGAGGTGGAGATGCCTATTGGGCATTATGGTGATTGTGAGGTTCACCCGACATGCGGGATGGCTACACATGAAGGAATGCTGGTAAGAGAGGATGAACCAGCCAGTTTCTATCATCCGAAACACGTGGCGGCTCAGATCATCTGGTTCCGCAAAGGGTATGTGGAGTATCTGCTTCCCTTGGAGATCCCCCAAAATGCAAAGATTCAATCGATTGAGCTATCGATGGAGATGTGCTCGGAGGCGCCCAATTACGACAATGATTGGCCATCGGATATTTCAGTATGGGTGAACGGAACAGAAATCGGAATGTGGACCAGCCCTGGAGACTTTGGAGACCGACGGGGCGTGCTGAATCCGTCATGGTGGCTCGATTGGACGACTCAATACGGATTGCTAAAAACATGGCGCATCGACCAGGAACGAACTACGCTGGATATGCAAAAAGTGTCGGATGTCACATTGAATGATCTGTATTTGAATCAGCGTCCGAGCCTCCGGGTCCGGATCGGAGTCAAGTCGGATGCGGTTCACAAAGGCGGCGTGAATCTCTTCGGTAAACAATTCGGAGATTACGATCAGGATCTAGTCATGCGTGTATCCTATACCATGGATGAGCTAGAATAAGAGAAACCATCATTTCATACCGAAATGATGGTTTCTCTTATTCTAGGTTAATAATTGGGCATGTATTTAGGAAAACTTGTCCTTTTATTATAGATCGAGATAGGGACTTGCATCATTCATTACAATATATTTGTAATGAATGGGTTAATTAATAAAGTGTTACAATAAAATAGTTTGAAAGCGTTGACAAATGATATATTCGGCTTTATATTAGCTAAATAGGTACAATAAATGTGTAATAAAACAATATTGATGTTTTGTACCTTCACCAAAAGTTATAAGGGGGGTCAACATGAAAAAAAGCTTTGGGATCATGCTTGCTTTATTGTTTTCTTTTTCCGTGATTTTAAGTGCATGTAGTGGCAGCAATAATGGCAACTCGGGAAGCAACAATGGAGCAGCGGGTACAAATGACGGAACGACCGGCCAAAATAATGAAAGCGCTTCAAATGGTGATGGAGAGAAGGTTACCCTGTCATTCTGGACGTTGTTCTCGGGCGGTGACGGCGACAATATGCAGGCGATGATAGATTCCTTTAACAAGGAACATCCTAATATTCAAGTTAAGAATACGAAGCTGGAGTGGGGAGAGTATTACACGAAGCTCATTACCGCAGTTGGTAACGGCAATGGTCCGGATATCGGTATTTCGCATATTTCCCGTCTACCTGACCTGATCAACCAAGGAGTTGTGTCCGAATTGGATGATGTGGCTACCGAAGCTAGTGTAGACTGGGCAACCTTTAATCAGAATATTCTGGATGCTTCCATCGTGGATGGAGCTCATTATGCGGTGCCAATCGATACGCATCCATTCATCATGTACTACAACAAGAAATTGCTGAAGGAAGCGGGAATGCTTGATGAAGCAGGCAAGCCTATTATGGAACAGTCGGCAGACGGGTTCATCACCTTCTTGACTACGCTTAAAGAGAAATTGCCTCCGAAAGTAATGCCATTTGCTATGTCAAACACAAATGACGACCCGTTCCGTCTGTGGTGGTCGCTCTACTCCCAATTAGGCGGCAATGACGTGGTTTCCGATGATCTGAACTCGGCGCAGATCGATACAGATAAAGCGGTTCAAGCGGCTCAGTACATTCAGGACTTATATCATAAATATAAAGTGATTAAATTGAACGATCCCGACTTCTATAAGAATTTCCAAAGTGGCACGGCAGCCATTATGATGACAGGTGTTTGGGCAACAGGGACTTGGGAATCCACGAAGGATCTTGAATTCGGCGCGATGCCGATTCCTAAGGTATTTGACCAAGAAGCTACCTGGGGTGACTCACATACGGTAGTTCTTCCGGTAACAAAGAAAGAAGATCCGGCGAAACGGAAAGCGGCAATTACTTTCGCCAACTGGCTTGCGGACAACGGTCAGGTCTGGGCGAAGGCTGGCCATATTCCTTCCAAGCCTTCCGTCTTTGAGAAACAGGAATTTAAAGATCTTCCATATCGTAGTGACTATGTATCTGTAGCTTCTACTGTTAAATTCAGCAAAGCATCTACGAAGAATTGGCAAATACGCGATTTGGCCATGTTTAAATACTTGAACGAAGTGTGGGCGAACAAATTGACTCCGACAGACGGAATTGCCAAAATGACAGATGAAGTGCAGAAGGTATTAAACGAATAATAGATCAAGGTAATGAATTCGGCAGACTTTGCGGCATTTGCCGTAAAGTCTGCCGGTCATATGGGGAGGTAATACGCTTATGAAAATGAAGAAATTGAGAGTAGATGTGCAGGCATTACTGTTCCTGCTCCCCTTCTTGGTCGTTTATTTCCTCTTTACCATCTGGCCAATGATCAAGGGCGTGGAGATGAGCTTCTATAAATGGACGCTTATCAAGAAGATGAAGTACGTTGGATTGGGCAACTATGAACGGATGTTTCATGATCAAGATTTTTGGGCATCCATCTGGCACTCTACGATTTTTGTAATCATCACAACACCGTTAATGATCATATTGGCAATTATTTTGGCACTCATAGCCAATCGTAACTCCAAGCTACAAAGACTTTACCGCAGCGTGTTCTTTATTCCGAGTATCCTTTCCGTGGCGGTTGCCTCCTTTCTAGGATTGTTTGTTTTTCAGCCTTATACGGGGCTTATAAATTCTTTGCTTCATTGGGTGAAGCTGCTTCCTGAAAGTTCGGAGATCTTTTGGCTGTCAGAGACGAATTTGGCTTGGATCGCCATCTCGCTATTAACATTATGGTGGACCGTCGGTTTTAACTTTATTTTGTACTTATCGGCAATGCAGGATGTACCGGATGAGGTCTATGAAGCGGCGCGTTTGGATGGAGCGAGCGATTCACAAGTGTTCTGGAAAATTACGCTCCCACTGCTCAGCCCGATTACCAAAACGATAACCATGCTGCAAATCATAGCCTCTTTTAAAGTGTTTATGCAGATCTATGTCATGACTGGCGGGGGTCCGTTGGATGAGACTCGTCCTGTCATACAACTGATTTGGCAAACGGGCTTCCGTAAGAATGACCTTGGATATGCATCCGCCATGTCCTATATGCTATTTGTTATTCTTCTTATGCTGTCTGGTCTGCAGTACTGGATGAATAACCGGAAGGAGGTTGACTAGCGATGAAATGGTTCTATCGGATTGTTTCAATGTTTATGGCCATATTATTTGTTTTTCCACTGATCTGGATGCTTGTGGTATCGGTGAAAAAAGAAGGCATGAAAATTACGTCCGTAGTGGACTGGTTCACACCACCGTATTCCTTCGCTGTCTATCATGAAATTATTTCAGGAACGAAATTAATCAATTGGTCTTGGAACAGTTTTTTTATAGCCGTTTGTGTAACCTTATTGACCCTGATGATCTCTGCAATGGCCGGGTTTGCATTGTCCAAGGTTCCGTTCAGGTACAGGACGTTTATGTTTTTTTTCGTCCTCGCTGGCCTGCTTATTCCAGGGGAAGCGATCCTCATTCCGCTGTACCAGGTAGCCAAGGATATGGGGATTTTGAATTCTTACATGGGACTGATATTTCCGGCTCTAGCTTCACCCTTCGCCATTATAGTGCTTAAGAGTTTCTTTGACGGAATCCCGAACGATCTGCTAGAAAGTGTTCAGATGGACGGCGGCGGTCTCTGGCGGATATTCGTAAGTATCATGCTTCCGCTTACCCGTCCCGCGCTCGTATCGATCGCTATTCTAACGTTTATTGGCTCTTGGAACAATTTCCTCTGGCCGTTCTTATCAGTTACCGATGACAACCTGTTCACGTTACCGATGGGGATTCCTACATTAATGAACCAGTATACGGAAGATTATGTGAAGCCCATGGTTATAAATGCTATAGCTTCTCTGCCGATCATGCTTCTATTCCTGATATTTGAACGTCAGATCATCAAGGGAGTCAGTCTCTCGGGAATTAAAGGATGAGCGGAGTCTTAACGGCTACGGATCAGCGTGAAAGAGCGATTGATATATTCAAGGGCCTGTTAGTGCTTGGGATGGTGTATTGCCATTGCTTGCAATTCTTCAGCGACCAGATGATCTTCCCGCAAGGGCAACAATTTATCGACGTCATTAACTTGATCACGTTCTCAGGTTTTGTGTTCAGCTTCGGTTACGTATGCCAGTTGGCTTACTATAGCAAGCCGTTCTCGCGGGTATGGCACCGTATGTTGGTAACGGCAATTAAAACCCTATTAGCCTTTTATGTTTCCGGGACAGCATTTCGGTTGTTTATTGATACACGTCCGCTGGAATGGAATACGGTTAGGCCGATCTTGCTACTGAGCGACATGCCGGGCTGGTCAGAGTTTTTGTTATCCTTTACTTATGTGATCGTTCTCGGTTTGTTGTTGTTTGTTCCATTGAAATGGGTGATCGGACGAAAATGGGTCGGGTTCTCCATGGCGGGAATCCTGCTGTTGACCACATTTATTCCTTATGAGGCGATCCATGTGGTTGCTTTGGCTCCTTTGCTTGGTACAAGAGATTTTGCTTCATTTCCAGTGATACAATATTTCTCTTATTATCTGCTAGGCATGTTGTTTGCCCGCTATCGAATCGCTTGGGACTTACGTGTGCTGGCTGGAGCAGTCATTGCCTCGGGTGCTTTTGTCTGGAAGTGGCTCTCGTCGGCGAATGCTTCCCTGCCTGAGCGGTTTCCACCCTCGATTTGGTGGGTCGTTGGGCCGGCATTATTGTTGTACGGATATTATCTTGTGTCTCGGTTGATGGAGAAATATCCGCTTCCGTTTTTCCCGCTGGAGGCGATGGGGCGGAATGTACTTTGGTACCTAGTCATGAGTAACGTACTTATCTTTGCGCTGAAATCAAATCAATCTCAGTTACTATTGGGGTTGCTGGATACGTTGTGGATGGGACTTGGGCTGCTTGGGGTCATCGGATTCAGCATATGGATTATTACCAAGCCAACGCGCCGCACTGCTCATATAAATAAAACTAAGATATACCTATTGGAAAAGAAGGAGTAGAAACAATGGCTGACCAACGAGTACGCAATGAATATCCCCGGCCACAATTTATACGTGAGGCATGGATGAGCTTGAACGGGGAATGGGAATTCGATTATGACGACGAAGGGATGGGGGAGCGAGAAGCATGGTATGAAGATCATGTGTTCGGTAGTGAAATCAACGTACCGTTCTGTTACCAGAGCCGATTAAGCGGAATAGGTGATACAGGATTTCATGATATAGTCTGGTACCGGAAAGTATTTTCCTTACCGGACAATTATAAAAAGGGACGCATGCTCCTTCATTTTGGCGCCGTAGATTATGAAGCGAAAGTATGGGTGAACGGGAAGGTTGTAGTGCAGCACGAAGGTGGACATACGCCGTTCCATGCCGACATTACAGATGTCCTTACTGAAGGTGACAATACCGTCGTTGTAAAGGCAACCGATTACAGCCGGGATGTGACTTTGCCACGGGGCAAACAGTACTGGGAAGAGAAATCCGCGGGGATATTCTATACACGCACAACTGGAATTTGGCAGAGTGTATGGCTTGAACCGGTATCGGAAATACATATTGGGAGAATCCGGTTGACTCCTGATATAGACGCAAATAATATTGCATTGGATGTTTTTCTGACCGGTTATCGCCCGGGAGTCGTGGTTAGCGTAAAAGCTACCATTACATTTAACGAAGAATTTGTTGTGGAAGATACGTTTTCGCTGCGACATGAGTCAGCCAATCGGCATATTCATCTTGAAGATTTCAACGACCATGGTCTGGGACGCTGGTGGACGCCTGAGAAACCGAATTTATATGATCTGGAATTAACTTTAAGTGTAGACGGTGTGGTTGCGGATACGGTGAAGAGTTATTTCGGCATGCGAAAGATATCCATAGAAGATGGAAAATTACTGCTGAATAACCGCTCCTATTTTATGAAAATGGTGCTGGATCAAGGTTATTTCCCAGAGGGTATATTGACTGCCCCAAGTGATGATGACCTGCGCCGGGACGTGGAATTGACGAAGGAAATGGGCTTCAACGGAGCGCGCAAGCACCAGAAAATTGAAGACCCGCGCTACTTGTATTGGGCGGATCGCCTGGGACTGCTGGTGTGGGGAGAGATGGCGAATGCTTATCAATTCTCGGAGTCATATGTGGCGCGAATGACCAAGGAGTGGATTCAGGCTGTGGAGCGGGATTATAATCATCCGTGTATCGTGACCTGGGTGCCGATCAATGAGAGTTGGGGCGTGCCCAATATTCTGGTTGATAAGCAACAACAGCAGCACGCATTATCGGTCTATCATATGACGAAATCACTAGATCCGACGCGTCCTGTCATTTCGAATGATGGATGGGAGTTAGTGAGCACCGATTTGGTGACGGTCCATGATTATGAATGGCGACGCGAAGTGTTGACGGAGCGGTATGCTACCAAGGATGCGGCACTAAGCGCCCAACCGGGTAATCGGTGGATTCTGGTCCCCGGCTTCCCTTATGCAGGTCAACCGATTCTGGCAACGGAGTTCGGAGGTATCTCCTTCAAGAAGAATGAGTGGGAAGGATGGGGATACTCCGGGGCGGTGAATGAGGAAGATTTCGCAGAGCGGTTGAAGAACATCGTGGAGCCAATGCTGCAATCTCCTGTCATTCAAGGATTCTGCTACACACAATTCAGTGATGTGGAGCAGGAGATTAACGGCTTGTTGACTTATGACCGGAAGCCGAAGCTTCCGCTGGATATGATTCGCTCTATAGTAGAAGGAACTCGGAGTTAATACGACAAACGGCAGATTACGTTATCTAACGATCTGCCGTTTTTCTTTTGAGGGAAAGGAGGATAGTTGCTATGCGCTTTGGGAAATGGCTGGTGATCGTTATACTGCTGCTAGCAGCGGGGGCTTGCTCACCTGTGGAGCAAGAGCCGACCCGGACTTGGAGTAACCCTATGTCATTACCGGATGAATGGGAAGAGTATGGACTTGGAGACCCCTTTGTTTTTTCATTTAACGGGTATTATTACTTGTACGTGAGCACGCGAGATACCGATGCTGGGGTTAAAGTATGGAGCTCACCGGATTTGATGGATTGGACGTATCGCGGATTGTGTACGGAGGATCCGGTTACAACAGCTGCGTATGCGCCCGAGGTCCGGTACTGGAACGGCAAATTTTATATGTATACTTCCCCGGCGGGAAATGGCCATTATGTGCTGGAAAGTGAGACGCCCGTGGGACCTTTCCGTGTGGCGACGGACAATTTCGGAAGAACGATCGACGCCTCGACTTTCGTGGACGATGACGGCACCTGGTATTTCTATTATGCGGGAACTGGAGGGATAGATGCTGCACCGATGGATTCACCGTTGTCTGTAACGGCTGCTGGTGCTCCCACAGGAGCGTATATGGATGGCTGGACTGAAGGGGCAACAGTATTTAAAAGAAACGGGTTGTACTATATGACCTATACCGGAAATCATGTGTTCAGCAATGGTTACCGGATCAATGCGGCGGTCAGTGAGTCGCCCTTAGGGCCATTCAAGCCGTTTGAAGAGAATCCCGTCTTGGTACGAACGGAAGGGAAAACGGTCGGACTGGGTCATAACTCGCTTGTCACCGGGCCGGATCTCGATTCCACGTACATGATCTATCATAATCTGGAGGGACCGGGCATTGTAGGGCCACTGCGCCATATGAACATGGACCGTCTATTCTGGGACGGTGACAGATTCTCTGTAGCCGGACCCACAGACACGCCCCAACCTGCTCCGGCTTTGCCCGTATTTTTGGACAGATTTGAGCGGGATAAACTCGGCAAATCGTGGCTTGAATCGGGGAAAGGAAAATGGTCGATCGATCGCGATAAGGGAGCTGTTGTCCAAGCGGCGGATACGACTGGCACAGCTATGATACGGACTAAATCCGAGACGGAGTCTGAGTTTACGGCAGAGTTTTATCTTCGCGCGGAGAGCGAAGCGAAAGCGGAGTCTAGGATTGGAGGCGTCTTCTCATACAAGGATGAAAAAAACTACGGAGCGGTATGGTTAAATCCCAAGATGGGTCGGATGGAGCTGACTGAACGTTCCGGCGGGACAGATCATATCCTTGGAGAAGCTGATCTACCCGAGGACTTTGATTACAGTCAGTGGCATAAAATCCGGATCGAGCATGCTCCTGCCGGGATTGTTGGTAACGCCAATCTGCACGTATATATTGACGAGATGCAGAAATACGCCGGATCGTCGGCGACAGGTGGAGGCGCTATCGGTTATGCTGCGGTTGGACTGGATGTGTGTTTCGGTTACGTCGCGTATAGCAATGATGTGAACGGTAGCAGCGACGGAAGGTCCTATCAGCCGTTGCCGGGACAAGTGCAAGCGGTTCATTTGGAGGAAGGTAAGGAAGGTGAAACCTATGGGGTTACACAGGAAGTAGATGCGGATGCCAAATCTCCATATCGCCCGAGCACTATGAGTATGGAGAGCGATGGCAACGGCGGTTACGTACTGTCCGGATTGCAAGCGGGGGACTGGGCGAACTACTTAGTGAATACGGGGGAATCCGCGCCGTATTCGATTCGGTTCCGTATCCGTCCTCTATCGGAGAGTGTGGGATTCCAACTGGTTGACCAGGATAACAGGGAGATTGCGGGATTCTCGGCAGCTCAGGAGGAAGCGGGAGAATGGCAGACGGTATCCTCAGGGGAAATCATGTTGCCAGCGGGGCAACAACGCTGGAAGCTGAAGATTACAGGTGGAACTCTGGACCTTGACTGGTTTCGGGTTGAGCGTTACCAGTCTGTCGAGAAATGGGAGGATAACTTTGACGATGGCAATGATTTTGGCTGGACTCGGTTTGAAGGCATGTGGTCCGTGAAGGATGGAGAACTGCGGGCTTCTTCGGTGTCACCTGCCAAATCCTTGGCTGGCGAACCCGACTGGTCCGATTATAGCGTTCAGGCCGATCTACAGCGGAGGGAGAATGAAGGGCGAGCGGGTCTGCTCGTTCGGGCTACGGAACCGGCAAATGGGCTGGATCAGAATCAGAACCGGTCCGATTACGTCCGCGGATATTACATTTATGCCGATGCCGAAGGTTTGCATCTTGATAAAATCAACTATGGCATTATCCCATTAAAAAGCGTGGCCTGGGGAACGAATGCTCCTGGAGCGGATGGCAAGTTTCATTTAAAGGTGTCTGTGCGAGGTGCAACGATTGAGGTATATACGGGCAATTCAAGCGAATCGGTCCTTTCTTATACCGATCGCAGTGCTTCACCATTTCTTCAGGGACGGATCGGTCTGCAGAGCGAAGATGTTGCGGTCCGCATAGATCGGATCGGGGTAGATCTGTTACATTAAGAGTGGATAATCTTTGATGCGAGATAAAAAAACCGAGAAATCCATAATTAGGAATTCTCGGTTTATGTTTTACTATAAGATGTTTAGTCGCAAGTAGCATAGTATTGCTTACACAAACCTACTTGCAACTTCATGGAGTTTATCACGAAGCTCACTAATATGAGATACATTTGATAGTGTAATCGTTGTCTTCTGTTCATCATTAAATTGTATATATTTATTGCTACTGTTAAACCCTAATCGGCAGACCCACTTGCGAATGCTATTATCGATTAGAATGTTAAAATAGCTTAGATTATCTCGATAGCTGATTCTTTCAGAATCAATAATATCTTTAAGAAGTATTTTGATTGTTACATACCCTTCCAATTCTTCTTCGGTAGTTACAACTTCCGCTTCAGAGACTATTTCTTTAGTGGTAGCGCTCTCGCCTTCTGCTTGTACTGTTACACTGTCATTATTATTTAAGGCTGCTTTTATTTTATCATTCATCATGTCATTAACAAATTCTTTGAGAGATTTTTTGACGATAAGATTAAACTTTTCAATAACTTGTTTTGTTTTTTTACCAGTATAAACATCAGATAGAATAAAAGATACGAAATCATCGGTAGGATTATCCCACTGAGATTTAAGGAAGTTTTTAATTTCATTTGTATATTTGAGTTCAGATGCGGTCGTAATAATATCTTCAATGTTGAAGTTTTCTTTTCTGAATTTATATAGTTCGCTTAGTTGATTGTCACGGATATCCAATAGATTGAACTCGAAAAACGGGACAGTGTCCATTTTGTTCTGTTCTTCTAAATCTGTATAAAAGCGATAGGTTAATCCGTTGGTAAGTATAGCGAATTTGGCCTTTGTAGTTCCGAAATATCTGAATAATTGAGAGTCATGTTTAGTTAACTTCTCCTGAATAGATTTTGCTTCTACTAGAATCATAGGTTCGCCACTCTTCATAATGGCATAATCGACTTTTTCACCTTTTTTGATGCCTACATCCGCAGTGAATTCAGGCAAAAACTCTTCAGGATTAAAGACATCATAATTTAGAAGTTGGAAAAATGGCATAATTACAGACGTTTTAGTAGCTTCTTCTGTTAATATGCTATCTTTTAATTTTAGTACTCTATTAGCAAAGGTCTTTACTTGTTCCGGAAAATTCTCCAAATTGCACACCCCTTTTGGTTATTTTTACCTATGTAATTCATTTTATCATATTAGGTCTTAAGTAGGTGATTTTTTATTGTATTTAGAGAGGACCGAGAGATAATATAGACAAATAATGTACATATGACTAGTTTCTAATAGCTATATTTTAGGGAGGTTATCCCTCCCCTTTGTCGAATCCTCACTAATAGACATATCATCCTACTCCATCGCAAAAGAGGTTACTACATGAAAAAAGAACTCTAAGAGCAAATCATTAATAATATAACGTCGCAGCAGTTTGCTGCCTAGACCCCAGAATATATGAGATTGGAAGAGAAGCGCTAGATGTGGAAGAAGCGTGGAAGATGTTGTCCAACTATTTGGCGAGGGTACCCCGTAGGGCACTTAAAGTCGTACGGGAACAAAGCAGCGACGGAGAAGCGGTATTGGTGCAGATTCGGATTTGTAAGGATATTATCGATACATTGAAGAACACGGTAGGGCAGGAAGAGTACAATGAACTCCGGTTATATGAACAGGGTGAAGTACCCACTTACGTGTATTCGAAATAAAATCATATCCGTGAGATCAAGGATGAAAAGGTAATTGCTACCTGCGGACATTCCAATCGCAAAAAAACTTTGAGAGGTGTTACTATGAATTTTGTTCCGTCCTATAAGATTGGTGATGTTGTGGAAAACGGAGATATTGTTAGCGAATTTAAATGTGGGAATATGGGTGGAATGCGTCGATCCAAACAAACAAACACATTAGTTATTATTTCTGATCATACAAAAGGATTGTATGATGATAAATGGTTTAATGATGTTCTTCACTATACAGGCATGGGAAAATCCGGTGATCAAGATAAGAGTTTTATGCAAAATAGGACTCTTTCAGAATCGGCTTCAAATGGAGTTGAAGTTCATCTGTTTGAGGTGCTTGAACCTGCACAATATATTTATAAAGGGGAAGTTATATTATGTGATGAGCCATATCAGGAGGTTCAAAAAGGTGAAGATCATGTATTGAGAAAAGTATGGATGTTTCCGATTCGTTTAAAATCAGGAGAAATAGTGATAGATGAAAAAGTTGTAAAAGAACATGAAGAAAGGAAGCAACGGCATGCTGGAAAGCTATCGACTTTAGAAGTGAAACGTAGAGCTGAAGACAGCCAAAGTGAAAGGGTTGCAGTCAGATCCGTTAAATCATCAGCCTATATGAGGAATCCATATGTATCAGAGTTTGCAAAGCGATTAGCGAATGGTAAATGTCAATTGTGTGGAGAGAAAGCACCATTTCATGATAGAAATAAAAAACCATATTTAGAAACACACCATATTGAATGGCTATCTGAAGGTGGGGCGGACAGTATTGATAACACTGTAGCCCTATGTCCAAACTGCCATAGGAAGATGCACATCGTTAAACTAGAAAGCGATAGGATGTTACTCCAGGCAAAAGCAAAAGGTCTATTGGAGGGGTATTCTACATGAGTTGTTGTATCAAGGGTACATATCCGATTTCTTATTGCTGACAGGAATGACTGGTTAACAATAATGAATAAAAACTACCAGGTATTTAGCTGTGAAATTCCAAGTGTAGAACAAATACATGCGTAGTATTAGATTTCTGAAAAGGCTCTTTTTTATGTATAAAACTTGGCAATGGTATAAAAAGGCATATCACCTTCTTCAAGGAGGTTCTAATGGGAACACAGTAACATTCAATATAGCAGGCCTCCCAATTTTTTTATGGGTGGATAACTAGTTAAACTAAAGAAATGTCTGACTATAGGGCAGTGCATTACAGTCACTCGACAATAGAGTAAACCCTATGAAAGTCAATTACCTACATCAGATACTATCAAGAATAAATAAGATCATTAGTTGCAACTGAATGAAATTTATAGTATAAGTAGCCCCCTCTAAGGGTGGTCATTAAGAAAATCCGTGTGTATCAATACTAAGGTATGTTATTATTTGGATATTATTATTAATAGTATGAGTCAAATTGGGGGACAAAGATTTGAACACTTTGGGTGTGCTTAGGAAGTTTTTTGGGAAATCTAATCGAGAAACTGTTGAAAAACTAATGAGAGAAAAAGGGGTTTACCCATCAGATAAAAAAATTAAAACGAAAAGAGAGTTATTACCTCATTTTTTGAAACTTTCAGAGGTTATAAGTCTTGAAGAATTAAATGATTTTGTTGAACTTGCTGTATTTGTTAAAACAAGAGGGCTTCCAGCATATACTCACAAATTAGCTGATAATAATTATTTTAGTAATAAATCTCCAGAAGAATATAAAAGTAAATTTAATTGTACAAATAATCCGATTTCAGACATTTACACTGTAACAACATCATTAGTTAAAGATTCACAAAATAATTATTTTGAGATACATTTTATTGTTAAAAAGTATGAAGAATCTTGGAGAAATGGTGAACTTAATATTGAAAGTTTATCAGCAGTTTATAATTCAAAAGTAACTATAGATTTAGAAAATAATATTCTTACAATTATTTGTGGAGATGATGAAATTCATGGAGTAATTGAGAAATTTATTGGCGTTGTATTCAGATTACCAATTCAGACATACAGAATAAAAGATACAAGAAGTACATTGTCTTGGACAGATAATGCAAGTTATAAGACTGCACTTTTTCTTGATTTTATTTTTAATCGATTAAAATCAAAAGATATCGAATCAACTTTCTCACATCTGAAATTCAAAGTTAGTAGTGACGATATTAAAGAGGTGACGATTAATGGGAAAAATATTATAGCATCATATCTTGCATGTGAATATGTCGTGTTAGGTAAAGATATTATTCAATTCAAGACTGTTATGCAAAAAGATTATCAAACTTTTACATGTAATTTCGAACTTAAAACTAGTTCAATGGATATATTGAAAATTGTTATTCTTGATCTTCAAGACGAAGTGCTAAAGGATAGTGTCATGAATATAATTCAAAGAGAGTATATCTCCATGTGTGAAAATGGGATTTATGACTTAGAATCAACAAGAGAATTACTTAATGAAATATACACTCGATTTAATGATAAAGACAAATTATTTAATGAAGTTATAGAAAACAATATTATTTCAGTAGTTACACATATAACTAATCTATTAAACTTTATTGAAAAAAAAGAACAATCAAGAAATGAATTGATGGAAATGCGTGAAAACATCAATATTCTATTTGAAACTCTAGATTTAAAGAATAAGAAAGTACATATTAGGGAGATATCTTCTTGGTTGACAGAAGAAGAATTAGAAGTTTAGGGGTGTGAAACTTGTTACTATTTGATAAAGAGTGTGTCTGTTTCAAGTGTAGCAATCCTGATATAGATTTTTTTTCATTGAAAGTTAATATGTTTGATGAATTTGTAATAACACAGTCCAATACTGATACTATACATGCGAGTTATAACTGGATTGATACTGTTCGTTATAGTGATAAAGTGATAAAAAGAACTGTAAAATCAGTTTTTTTGTGGTTTTTCAAAGAAGAATCACTATTATATATTTTTACTAATTCAGAAAGCAGTTCATTTTATGTCAAAAATAAATTGAATGAATATTTTAATGCACAACTAATAAAAATAAATTTATTTGATGTTGTTCGTCATCATCTAATTAAATCGAATAATCAATCATTTCAATTATCTAGTTTATTAGTTTCCAAAATAAGTGGAGATAGAAAAAGATTGGTTTCTATTAAAATAGATAGGGAGAATAATGAAAGATTAAGTGAATTTGTTAATGAGGAAAGTTTATGTTGTATCAATCTTATTGACAATATAAATGGACTACATTTTAATATTGATTGTGCTTCTGTTATTTCTTTTAATGACACATCAAAGATAAATCAGATTGGTGAGGTTCTGAAGAATGTTAATAAATATGCTTAAAACAATTTTAAGATGGTATTCAACAATAATTTTACTCGTAATTATTAGTAGTAGCATTATTATTTTCTTTTTAGATATACCTGTAAAATTGCCTAATGATTTTAATGAAAAAATGGAAGTATCAAGCTGGATTTTTTCTGGAGTTATATCTCTAGTTTCCTTCCTCTCATTGTTTATAACTTTTGTATATGATAATAAATTACTAGTAGCTTCTAGGTATTTAAAGCAAATCTTGAAACCATATGGCCTTGATTTAGAACAATATAGAACAAGTTTAGTTGAATATGAACAACATGTATCTAAAGGAATAACAATTACTGCTGTTTATTGGATAATTTTCATTATATCCGGAGTCTCAATTCTTATTTGGGGTATTTTTCTAAAGTTATTAAATACCACCTTTGTATTTTCGTATGATAATTTATCTAATCTTTGTTTAATTGTTATGTGGTTGATGCTATCTATACTATTATTGTTTCTATCAGTATTTCTGAATTTAATTAAAAATAATAAGAATCCGCTCGGAAGTGGTTACCTTCCCAGTCCAAAGGTATTAAATGATTTTGATTTTATATTCAAAAACGAAAAATCTAGTGACATTAATGAGATATTCTCAATTATCTGTCCTAGACTAGAATTCTATGAGAATCCTACTGGACAACAAGAATATGATTTGAATATTATGTTTCCAGTACAACTAGGGAATTATAAGTATGTGTTTAAAGTGTTTAATAATAATAGTAAAACTGTATTGAGGTGTTATGGTTACTTGGGAGTAAGTTCTGGTTTAGGTGAGAAATTGTATATACCTTTATCTATTGATATTTCTAAGGAACTCTATAATGAGATCAAAGCGGGAAGGGCAGAACTTAAAATTTACAATTCCAGTAATCAAGTTATGTCTAGGATTAGTTTATTAATAACTAAGGGGTTAAATGGTAATGTGTACTACAGCCATGTTAATAGAGTTATCACTTATATAAGAGAAGAGCGTGATCTCGATGTTGGTCTTATAAATTCTATTAGCATTAACACTCATAGTTTTCAAAACGAATTTATTACAACATATAATTAATTTCAAAAATATTGTAAATATAAGTTACCAATCTTAATCTAGATTAAGATTGGTAACGGTAGAATGTATTCATACCTAAACACTGATAAGAGAACAAAGTTTCTTACGAAATCATCTATAATTGTAAAAGAGTTCTAGTGCTGTTATGACAATTGTTCTTGAAATTAGTTAGAGCTTGGGTTAAATTATCTATCAAATTGATTGATAAGGAAGCACCTATTCAATCACAGTCTATTAAGCTGTGGTATGAACAGGTGCTTTGTTACTTAAAAAAGGAGGTAATGATCAATGAGAATTATTACAACAGATGCTGATTTGCAGAATTGTATTTATTTTGATCAAGAAGTTGAGGTCTGGATAGAAGGCGAGTTAGATATGATTGGGAAAATAGTGAGATACACCGAGGATATAGTACAAATGAATGATGTGAAATACATAAGAGAGAATACTTCTCTAAGTGTAGAATCTATCTAATGAAGATTAGATTAATGTAATAACAGAACGCTTAGATTTGATTCATTTGTTGGAGGATACTCGCTTAGGTCATCAAATTCTAATAGTATCAATCTCAGCAATTCAAAGCAAACAATAATACTTAAATTAAGGAAGCGATATATTACAATAATCATAATTTCTAAAATTATGGTTATAACCCCTTTATCCGCATTGTTATTAGTTAAAAGGGGAAGAGGGGCTAGTACAAACTACGCCCCTCCTTTTCACTTGTGGAGAGTGTAAAGTGAAATCCATCTCTCACATTTTTTTCACTCCATTCTTGATTTAAAGAATCTCTCTGTATCCTTATCCATGAAGTGTACATAGCAGCCTTTCATTCCACGCGTTAAAAGAACCCTGTAAGTGTTTTTCACTAATTCAACAAATTGTTCCTTAGAGCGTTTTACAACAGTGTCGTAGGAATGTTCTTTATGCCCTGCCCAAGATTGACAATCAAAATCATAGGTTAGGTCCTTCCCGAATATGATGCCTACATAATCGAATTCAAACCCTTGTGCAGTATATACACAACCGACTTGGTTAATTCCATTAGGATCATAAGCCCATAAAGATGATTGAGGAATACTTATATCCAATCTTCTAGCACCAGGTTTAGCATTCCATGGTCTATTAAAGTCACCAACTATTACATCTTCAATTAGCGTTCCATCCGGATTTGGTTCTGACCATTTCCAACAAAAACCTGCTGTTAATCTTGCAGAGTTTCCTACGCTAACTTTCTCTTTTATTGCATTGTCTAAATCTACTGGAGAATTAAAAACCTTAAACTCAAAATCATCATTTGAATCCCAAATAACATTTGCAGTTTTTTTAATGGATAGTGTATTGTTAATCCAATTTATGAATCCATCTGAACCGTTACATCTGAATTGTGCATCTAGTTCTTCCAGATATATTTGGCAATTGTTTTCTAATGCATACTTAGTGATGTAAGATACAGAACCAATCTCATCTGGTCGCACTACTTGATCATCATCAATGAAAAAGACAGAGACTTTGGAGGCGTTAATAATTTCTGCAATTTGAGGTAGATCAGTTCTGTGTTCCTTCTTCATGAATCTATTATTACTAGTCTTCCTAATTCGATGCGCCTCGTCACAAATTAATACGTCTATTTCATTGTCTTTTGCATCCATATAGCTATTAAAATATTTAAACTGAGCACTGCCTCGTTTGCCGATTATTTCACGTAAAGTCTCAGTAAATGCTTTAGAACCAGTGGCATAGTGGGCATTATACCCATCTAATAATAGGTCTGCCATTAGATTAAGAGCAATAACCGACTTGCCCGTTCCAGGACCGCCTTTTATAATAACAACTTGTTTCTGTTTATCATGAAATCCATCTCGAGCAAAGGCAAATATCTTATCATAAATTATTTGTTGCTTATCCAATAAGATATACTCCGAATTCCCTTTTATTGTAGTACCTACATGATCCATTAACTTCTTACTTGCTCTGTATTTACTGTTTTCAATTTTATTGAGAATTTCCATACCATCACCGCAACTTACCTTTGACTGAAGATAATCTTTTAAGTTGTTAACATCGTCTCCTGTGAATAACGGATATTTGTTTAATGATTCGGTAAACTTATCGGCAAATATCACATCATCTGAGTAATAGTTATAATTATGTAGATAGGCACAGGAATATAGATCAATAGGATTATCTCCATCATAAAATGCAGTGAGTGTGTCTTGTAAGTACAATTGATACTGCCCAACCTGTACTGAGGGATGAAGAAGGTCTTTTTTTGAACCGGCCACCCATGTAACAACCTCATTTTGACCATTCGACTCTTCGCAGCGGTCCCATTGCTTAAGCTCAATTATTACGGCATTCTCTGCTCCATCAGCATTTTTGCCAGTAATCATGCAATCCAGCCTCTTGGAATTAATGGGTAATTGGTACTCAAGGAAAATTCCATTGTCGTCGGTTAAGTCTGAATATTGAAAAATTTGAGAAATTGCTCTCAGGGAATTCTTCCAGGAGTTAACTTCAGAGTCTGAGGGGAAATATCTGAAATGAAGAAAGAAGCTTGATTTTAATTTTTCAGCAATTTGATTCTGGATTGTGTCTTCTATAAACTGTGCAGATGTTCCCGAGTATAGTTTCATTTTGATGCACCTCGATGTTATTATTTAGGCTTATAGGGAAGTCGATATTCGCAACTGAAGTCTTTCGACAAAAGTTCACAGTAATCCTTCACATGACGTTAAGGATAAAGCTAACTATTTATTAATTTCAAATGAAATCATTTCTTAGTAACTAATTTAAGTGGTATGTTATTAATAATTAGTGCACTTTAGTTAGGTAGATTGATATCTTTCAATGAGCTTTATAAATTATACACCTTAGGAGGTTTCGGTATTGCAACAACTCACATCAAGAATAGTTGATTTTAGGGATCAGAGAAACTGGGGACAGTTTCATAATGCTAAAGATTTAGCGATTTCACTCTCACTTGAAGCGAGTGAACTCTTAGAGTTATTTCAATGGAAACAAAGTGATAATGTTGTTATGGATAGAATGGAGGACATTAAAGATGAACTTGCAGATGTCTTGTATTATGTGCTTTTAATGAGTCATGATCTTGGAATTAATATAGAGGAAGCTCTTGAATCTAAACTGATGAAAAATGATATGAAGTACCCAGTGGACAAGGCGTACGGGAGTAATAAAAAGTATACGGAGTTATAGAGGTGGTATATATAGCTCAGAGCAATTACAATATTGCGATTACTTATCCTACACAATATTAAGCTGTAGAAATTAGGAACGCCTTAAGGAGATGGGGCGTTCTAATCCATTCAAGGATCTGAAAAAACCAATACGATAAAAGAGATCAAATAATAAACCTTACAAGCCCCTAATTAATTCCATAGTGATATAATGACGTAAGGAAACCAGAGTTACATAGAATGGAAGTTACAATAAAGTAAGACTCATTTTCTACAAACTACTCATATACAGAGGAGATATTCTAATGCCTACATATAATAAATTAGTAAGAGATAGCATTCCATTCATCATTACATCCCAAGGAAAAAAATGCAGAACGAGCATTCTAAATCCAGAAGAATACAAGGTGGAATTGAAAGTAAAGCTTAATGAAGAATCAGAAGAATATTTCAAAGCAGACAATAATCAAGAAGCTTTGGAAGAGCTGGCAGATATGTTGGAAGTGATTCGGGCCTTGGCAGAGACGCATGGATCGGATTGGGAGGAACTTGAGAAGATTCGGGCGGATAAGGCGGAAGCACGGGGTGGGTTCCAGGAACGAGTGTATCTAATAGATGTCGATGAAGCTTAATATTAAGTTAATTACAGATAATCTGGCTGATGATTTGATAGCAGGGATAAAGAATGCTTCGAGCATATATATTATGACATCCTTTCTGATGCAGTCAGGTGTGAGCTTGTTAGCTCCACATTTGAAAAATGCCTTAGAACTCGGAGCCGAGGTTAAGATATTAGCGGGAGATTATCTATATATAACCCAGCCCGAAGGGCTTCGAGGACTGTATGCCATTGATGATAGAATAGAGGCGCGATTATGGCGCAGTATGGGGACGTCTTTTCATCCCAAAGCGTATTTGTTCGACTATGACAATGGAGAAGGGCTGCTGATTGTTGGCTCTTCTAATTTCTCATTCTCTGCCTTAAAGACAGGATTTGAATGGAATCTAGCGATGAATGCAGAGGCTGAACCATATACGTTCCAGAATGCATTGGAAAAATTCATACAGAGCTTTTATAACGAGACAACTCTACCTGTCAATCCTGATTCAATTAGCTTGTATGAGCATGAGTATTTGCAGTACCATCAGAAGAATCCTGAGTTGATCCGAAGGATCACGGAGATGGAAGAAGCAGAGATTCGAAGTGAAGTGCAAGAGAAACCGAGAGAGGAAGAGAGCGAAGATTCTCTTGTTTCGATCAGTCCTAGACCTGCTCAAGAGGCGGCACTTGAAGCGTTAGAGCGGACACTTGAAGAGCAGTACGACAAGGCTATGGTTGTTATGGCAACGGGGCTTGGCAAGACGTATCTCGCAGGATTCCTTGCGCAGCGTTTTAAGAGAGTACTGTTTATCGCGCATCGTGAAGAAATTCTTTATCAAGCTAGAAACTCTTTCAAGCGGATTATGCCGAATAAGTCATACGGGATATATAACGGACAATTCAAAGAAGGAGAGGCCGACTGTGTCTTTGCTTCTATTTATACGTTGGGAATGAAGAAACACCGTGAAGGCTTCGCGCGGGATGATTTCGATCTGATCATCGTGGACGAGTTCCATCATGCCGCTGCTGTATCATATATGTCGGTGAATGAGTATTTCAAGCCTGTATTTCTGCTGGGGATTACAGCTACGCCAGATCGGTTGGACGGGAAAGATGTATATGCGTTTTGTGATGGTAATGTTGCGTATCAGATTCATTTTATTGAAGCGATCCGAAAAGAGTGGCTTGCCCCATTTCACTATGTGGGTGTGTATGATGAGACGGATTATACGAAAATTAGATGGATCGGAAATCGTTATGACGAAGAACAATTACTATTAGTTCAATTGAAAGAGTCACAAGCTGAGAAAATTTATGAAGCATGGAATCGGCATAAGCAGACTCGGACAATCGGGTTCTGTTCTTCGATTCAACAAGCGGATTATTTGGCGGCTTATTTCCGTAGTAAGGGTGTATCTGTGCTTAGTTTACATTCGCGTACAACGGAGATGTCTCGTGGAGATGCGATTCAAGCATTGGAGATAGGGGAACTGGAAGTTGTGTTTACAGTCGATTTGTTTAATGAAGGAACGGATATTCCGAGCGTGGATACGCTATTGTTCGTACGTCCGACAGAGTCGCTCACGGTATTTACTCAACAAGTAGGCCGTGGACTGAGATTGGCAGAAGGTAAATCTCATTGCGTCATCATTGATCTGATCGGTAATTATCGGAATGCTGATGTGAAGCTGAAGCTATTTGCAGAACCGAATGAAGATGCTGGCAAGGGCAAACGTGAGGAGATCATCCCTACGCTACCACTGAATTGTGAGATCCACTTGGATACAGAGGTGGTCAATCTTCTACAAGAATTGACTCGTAAAAGACTACCTCACCGCGAGAAGCTTCAACATGATTTCGTCAGCTTGAAGCAGGAGTTGGGTCGAATCCCAACATACCTAGAGCTTCATCTACATGGGAACTCGGGTAGCCAACAATACAAGAATGAATTCGGTTCTTATATCGGATTTCTGCATTGGGCGGAGTTGTTAAGTGAACATGAAAGTGAGTTGTACCTTCGTTATGAAGCATGGATTCATGATGTAGAGAAAACGGTGATGACGAAGAGTTACAAAATGATTGTATTGCTCTATATGCTAGAGCGTGGTGAGTCACGTTGGACAGAACCTATAACACCGGACGAGATGGCTGAATTCTTCCATAGATATCTTACGGAGAAGGAGTATCGCAGACGGATTGATTTTGCGGATAAGGATTCGAGAAAGATGTGGGAGTGGAACGAAGCTACTGCAACGAAAATAGCCCAACTGATCGCTCTTATGCCAATGAGCAAGTGGAGCGGGGCCAAAGGTAGCATGACACGGTTTGAAAATGGGTTGTTCTCGCTCGGGTTCGAAGTGGACATGGAGGATCAGGCTGTGCTGCACCGTTGGACAGAGGAAATTTGTCTGTATCGATTACATTTGCATTTTGAGAGAAGAGAAAAGACAGAAACGAGGAAATAGACAGATATGAAAGAAATAATAGGGTTCATGGTGGTCGTTATTGTACTCGGTGTCATTGCAGGTTTATTACAGCCAACGAAGAAGAAAAAGAAAAGAAGTGTACATAAGAAGAACAATGTAAGTAAAAAGAGTAGTACGAATAAAGCAGGGAGTTCTATTCAAAGATCATCCATGGTATGTAGAACGGACGAAGTGATTTTGACAAGGCCGCTGGATGATTTGAACGGTGCTGAATTCGAGCGTCTGCTTGCACTTTATTTTCGAGGTCAAGGTTATATGGTCAAAGAGGTAGGTGTTGGTGGTAAGGATGGTGGCGTTGATCTAGTCATTATCGATAAGCGTGGAGAGAAAACGGCTGTTCAAGCTAAATGTTATGCTGACCATAATAAGGTTAATGTACAAACCGTTCGTGAACTAGTAGGAACCAAACGAAATCATGATTGTATTCTTTCATTGATAGTAACTACTTCTGATTTAACTGGGCCAGCCAAGAGTGAGGCGGAGGAGTTCAAAGTGGATTATTGGCACGGCGGTTTAGTTGAGCAAAAGCTTCAATCTTGGGGTGAATGGCAACCAACTAATAAGAAACTGAAGTCAGTAACAACTAATAGGGCCAAAGTGAATTAGTCTGAGTTCAACGATGAAATAAGATGTTGGTGGGAAAGTATCAATGCAGTAAAAAGACACTGATGAATAGGATCTCAGTGTCTTTTTTGCTATATTGATTGTTTAATATATCTGTCGTGTACTGTATTTCACTTATTATTAAAAATCTCTCTCAACACATTCTTGGCCATTGCAATTTGCTGAGGATCTGATTTCCGAAGCATCATCATAATTTCATTAACATTCGCATCCGATTCTGTCTGTTCGTATTCTTCATTTATGTAGTTAAACAGTTGAGCAACATTAACATCCAATGCGGTTGCTATTTTTTCGAGATTCAATAAAGCTACATTTTTTTCACCTCGTTCAATCTGTCCAATATATGAAAAATGAAACCCTCCTTTTTCTCCAAGGGATTCTTGTGACATTCCTCTTTCTTTTCTTAAGACTCTAATTCGTGCACCAACTAGTTTAAGTATTTCTTTCTCCTTCATTTACTACACTCCTCTATATTCAAAAGTGTAGTCAAGTTTTGAAATGATAAACACCGTATTATAAATATTATTAATATCTATAAGTATCAAAAAAATGTATAATGGTTTTATTACTAATTTATGTATTTGTATGGCGAAATAATTAAAGAAGGTGATTCCATTGAACAGTATTTCCAACAGTTCAGAAATCAAATCACGCTTATTAGACAGAATTCATGGTTATCATGCACTATCGCAATCACATATGGATTTGGCTACGTTACTTTTGAAAGGAAATTTGACCAGTACTTGTGTGATTATAGGACAGATGTCAGTAAAGGCTATGCTTAAGGCAGTTTACTTGAAGGAAGATAATCGGGGCGTATTCACGGATATGAATCAGATTTCATTCGAGGAACTACTATCTTTTGCACGAGATCATGACCTTATTGATTGGGATACAGAGCAATTATTAAGCAAAATATTCTTTCTATCGAGTCTAGAGAATATATCATTGGTCATGAACCTTGATAAGGATCATGTGATGATGATCATGAGGAGAGTAGAGGAATCATTAAAAGTACTATCTGAGAGAATAGGAGTCTTTAATGAGGGGAAATATTACTTCTAACGAGTCTATAAGCAAGGCTGCGATTTTGGGCTTTATTAGCCCAGAGGATTACAGCGACGGTAAGTTTGCACAATGGTTTTCTAACGGATTGGTGAAAAGTGACCCAAGTTTCGCTATAGCCTTGAAAGAAGTTGAAGGTACTATTTTACCATTCACAGAGTATTATAGAAACGTAATTAGCAACGAACAAGTTAACGATTTGAGTCTGATGTTAGGTACAGGAGTGATCAGTGGCTACGCTGATGGTAGTTTTGGTGGGAACAGGAATGTAACTTTCAAAGCTATTTGGGGCAAGAGTCTTAAATTTAATTACGATATAGCCGATTTGAAATTGTACTATGGTATCGTATATTGATCTATTTAAGGATGCTAAATACAAGAGTGTGTATACTAATATGTTTGGTGCTGATGATAACACAAGGATGTCACGCGTTGCTGATAGCACACATGACTTACGTTATGTAGTTTACGTAGATTTTGCACTTACTACTAAGGATGGTGCTCCTGAGACTATGGCTATACTTAATTTCACTACATCCAGGTTATTCGGTATTAGATTATAAGGTTACCTTTAATCATTACAAAGCTGGACAAACGGTGCGTACTTGGGCCTACGGTACTAGATTAGGTAAGTTACAAGGCGATTCTGATACCACTACTGCAATCGATGGTTCGGAGGTTTATATCGGAATACCATTTAAGTAGTAAAAACAAATTCATGAGCAACATAAAGTAGATATCACAACATAGAAGAACATTTATTTCTTGCAAATAACCACACGCGTATACGGAAGGAACGGTTCCATGCCTACATACAACAAATTAGTACGAGATCGTATTCCATTCATCATTACATCCCAAGGGAAAGAATGCAGAACTCGCATTCTGAATCCAGAAGAATACACGGCGGAATTGAAAGTGAAACTTCATGAAGAATCAGAGGAATACTTTAAGGTGAATAATGATCAAGAAGCTCTAGAAGAGTTGGCAGATATGTTGGAAGTGATTCGGGCCTTGGCAGAGGCACATGGATCGACCTGGGCGGAGCTTGAGAATATTCGCGCGGATAAGGCGGAATCCCGTGGGGGATACCAGGAACGCGTGTATTTAATCGATGTTGAAGAAGTTTAATGAAATGCCGACAAAACATAAGGATACGAGTATTAATCCCTATATATGTTTGGGTGTATAATGGAGGGAAACAGAAGAATCAGGAGGTGCCATTTGTGAGTAACTTAGAATCATTAATGGATGAGATTATTATCGAAAACCATGAGGCATTGAAGGAGTTAGCCGAGTGAAGAATATAATTATTGAAAATAAGCGGATAGGTGTAGGACAATAATAACTATATAGTGGCTTTGTGTATGTGTTTTCTCAGGTTACGTAAAGGAAAACGATGGAATGCGTACGAAGTAGCGAAGGTGGCGGAATTGTCCTGTAGAAGCGAAAGCGTTCGCCTACAAGCTTTCCGTAGGAAAGCTACTTCGAAAGCATATGCTTGCACTCTGATTTCAACCGCTAAAAAGCGGAATACAATCAAGAAATCAGAGGGCAACAGCGATCGGAAGGACAATCCGTCATCGTAGCGGCATCCTACGAGCACTCTAAGTTCTATTTTTCCATGTCACGTACAACTTTAATCTGAAATGATTGTAGTTAGATGTAAACAGTGTTATTCTACAACTTCAGTACATCTAATAATTTAGTTAGAAAGAAAGGTAACACTATGATAACAGTTGATAACTTATCCTTCTCATTTCCGCAAAAAGAACTATATAGAAACATTACATTTACGCTTGAAGAGGCACAACATTGCGCTTTTATAGGAACAAGTGGCAGTGGGAAAAGTACACTGATCGATATATTGATGGATCCCGAAAGATATCTGTATGAAGGTAAGTTAGAGATAGACCCAACGTGCAGAATTGGGTATGTTAGTCAGTTCTCACCACTAGACAGAAGTAAAGAAACAACCGTATTCGAATATATCGGTGAAGAATTTATTAAGATACAGAATGAAATAAATGTGATTTGCACGGAGATGGAGACATCTACGGATATTGAAGCGTTATTAGAAAAATATCAACTCGCTTTAGATGCATTTGATGCGATGGATGGGAATGATTATGAGAGCAACATTCATAAGCAACTAAATCTTGCTAACCTCATGAAGCTAAGAGATGTTAGAGTATCCGACCTGAGTGGCGGGGAATTCAAGCTGATTCAAGTTATTAAGGAAATGCTGAATAGTCCAGACTTAATGATAATGGATGAACCCGATGTATTTTTAGATTTTGAGAACCTCAATGCGCTGAAGAATCTGATTAATGCGCACAAAGGGATGCTGCTCGTTGTTACGCATAACAGATATCTATTGAATCATTGTTTCAACAAAATGTTGCACCTTGAGAACATGGAGCTCCAAGAGTTCGACGGGCGATATATTGAGTATAACTTCTCATTACTTGAGACGAAGATTGAGTTACAAGAACTCACCATCGCTGAGGCTGAAGAAATTGAGCGAAATGAGATCATCATCGATAATCTTAGAGCTATCGCAGAATATAATTCAGAAGCATCTAGAGGAAGAGCGCTCAAAGCTAGAGTGAGATTTCAAGAAAGATTGGAAGCACGTAGACTTAAAGCGCCATTCGTAGATATTAAGCAACCGAATATTAGCTTAGATATGGATCATGAACTGGAAGAAGACACTACGGTTATAAATGTCAGTAATTATGGTGTTGCCTTTGATGAGTTACTGTTAGAGAATGTTAACTTTGAGATCAAATCTACGGATAAAGTAGCCTTGATCGGTGCAAATGGTACGGGGAAAACAACGTTACTCCGGGATATTTTTAAGAATAATCATGAGTCCATTGAAATAAATGCTGATGCGAAAGTGGCTTATTTATCTCAGCTGCAAGGCGAAGTTCTAAAGGATTCGAATACCATCCTCGAAGAATTCATCGATGCTGGGTTCGAAACGTATGATGAGGCTAGATCCTATCTTGCTCACTATGGCTTTGAAGGCGAAATCGTTAATCAGAAGATCGAATCTTTATCGGGTGGAGAAAAAAATATCCTTCAATTAGCGAAAGTTTCTGCTAGTAAAGCCAATGTTTTACTTCTGGATGAACCGACAAGTCATTTAGACACCTATACACAACTCGCACTAGAGAAAGCCATTCAAGAATACAAAGGCGCGATTCTCATGATTTCGCATGATTTCTATTCTGTGGTCAATGGGATGGATTATGTGTTAATCATTGACGATAAGACGATTAGAAAAATGACTATAAAAAAATTCAAAAAGATGATTTATGCGCATCATTTTGACAGAGACTATTTAGAGATGGAACAAAACAAAAAAGCAGTTGAAACGAAAATAGAATTGGCTTTAAAAGATAATCATTTCGAACTTGCAAAAGGTTTGCTTGTTGAGCTAGAAGCGCTGATTAAGTTGCTGTAAATCATAACCCTACTATGGACCGCTGTGCCGAGGGAATATATCAAGAAGAGGACATAGAAGAATGGATTATTGAACATCAAGTGTAGTAATGCTTGATGTTTTTTTGTGTAATGATGAGTTGGAGTTCAAGAAGGCCATCTCATTCAGTATTTTTATGAAACTGGTGAGGGTCTTTTTTTGTTTTATATAGCTCGATAGATTCGTATTAGAGGGTCAAGGGACTCCACGTTGAGAAAAAATTATCCTTCTATGATTGAAAAGTATCATTTTTAGTTGTTTAAGTAGATATTATTGATTTTGCTCTCAGGATAAAATATATGGAGAACAACAAGAGCAAAGAGCAAGGGGGATTGAGTAGTGGCACAACTTTCCGTAGAGAACGAGCTGAAATTAAAACCGAAAACAAAGAATGTGTTCAATCGATTTATGGCACAAATGGATATCCAATTGATGGTACTTCCAGGTTTACTGCTTATTTTTGTGTTTAGTTACATTCCGATGTACGGTGTCTTAATGGCATTTCAAGATTACAGTATTTTCAAAGGTTTTGGGGCGAGTGAATGGGTGGGGATGAAGCATTTTGATATGTTCTTCAACTCGCCGGAGTTTTGGACAGTCATGCGAAATACAGTTGTCATAAGCTTGTTGAAATTCTGTATAGGTTTCCCAGCACCCATCCTTCTTGCATTGATGCTTAATGAAGTAAAGAACATGATGTTTAAGAAAGTCATACAAACGGTAAGTTACCTTCCCCATTTTATGTCTTGGGTGATCGTCGCTGGATTGATCATGTCAATGCTTTCGACCGACAATGGAAGCGTTAACATTCTACTTGAGAAGATGAACTTTGTTGATGAACCGATTAACTTTCTATCGATTCCCAACATGTTCTGGGGCATTCTTGTATCAACGGGTGTCTGGAAAGACATCGGCTTTGGATCCATTGTATATTTAGCCGCTATCGCTAGTATTGATCCTAGTATGTACGAGGCTGCATCAATGGATGGAGCAAGTAAATTTAAACAAATATTTTTGATCACGTTACCTTCTATCATGCCAGTTGTCATTATATTTATGATATTAGCGATTGGGAATTTGCTGAATGCAGGCTTCGAGGATATACTCCTACTTGCTTTAAACCCAATACTTAGGGAAGTGTCTGATGTCATTGATACTTACGTTTATCGAGTGGGTATTCAAAGCTCGAGGTACTCATATGCCACTGCGGTAGGTTTGTTCAAAGCATTAATCAGCGTCGGACTTCTAACGATAGCCAACTATGCAGCACGCAGAGGTGGCAACAGCTTATGGTAAACAAACAACTTAGTCCGGAAAGGCGATGATGCAATGATCAGATATAGCTTTGGAGACCGCATCATGACGGTTACCATCTACATCCTACTTACAATATTAGCTTTTATAACCTTCTATCCCTTCTGGAATGCGCTCGTCATTTCATTTAACACGGGTATAGATACCTCGAAAGGTGGCATAACCTTTTGGCCACGAGACTGGACGTTGGAAAA
Organism: Paenibacillus sp. Y301; assembly: GCF_059445505.1. NCBI lineage: Bacteria > Bacillati > Bacillota > Bacilli > Caryophanales > Paenibacillaceae > Paenibacillus > Paenibacillus sp. Y301. The sequence continues at coordinate 46,968 of NZ_JCAIUL010000015.1, forward strand.
TTACGGGATTGTACTTAAGGATAAACGAATGGTCAACGCATTCATGGTCTCAATCGCAAGGACGGTTGTCGGTACTATATCGTCGATATTGTTCACGGCTATTTTCGCTTATGGTATCTCGAGGAAAGAGCTGATAGGTCGCAAATATTATATGATCATGTGCATCGTTACGATGTATTTCAGCGGCGGGCTCATTCCTACTTTCTTGCTCATTCGGGAAGTACATCTGATGAATACGTTCTGGGTATTTATTATCCCATCACTTATCAGCGTTTGGAATATGATCATTTTTCGGACCTTCTTTCAAGGCTTGCCTGCAGGTCTTGAGGAAGCGGCCAAAATCGATGGGAGTGGCAATTGGGGAGTCTTTTTCCGGATTGTTATGCCACTATCTGGACCCGTTATCGCAACGCTATCACTTTTCACGGCAATCTATCATTGGAATGATTGGTTTGGACCAAGTATCTACATTACAAATGAGAAGTTGGTTCCTATACAAACGATGCTCAAGCAAATATTGAACTCTAACACTGTATCGGATCAAATGTCTCAGCTTGATTCAGCGGCACAGGGCCAACTGGCCAAAATGAGAACGGTATCAAGCAAGTCTCTGTCCATGGCGACAATGATGGTGGCTACACTTCCGATTATTATGGTGTATCCGTTCGTGCAGAGATATTTTGTGAAGGGTGTTCTTGTTGGATCTTTGAAAGAGTAAGACAAGCATGTGGAATTGGTTTTTGAGCGAAAGCTTTGAACATATAAATATGAGCTTGAAAGGGGAGTTTTAACAGATGAGGTTTAAAATTAAATTGCTCGTCCCGATCGTCTCCACATTTATGGCCGTTTCATTATTGGCTGGTTGCGGCGGCAATGGCAATGGAGGTAACTCCAGCAGTGGCAAAGCTAATAATACTCCAAAAGAGACGGCTAGCGAAACGTCAACATCTGTGTATGAGCTTGGTAAAGAGCAGCTTGATTTCACGCTTTATGGTCATTACGATTGGTACACCATGCCAGCATGGGGTGGCGAAATTACAAGTACATGGATTAGAGATAACAAGAAAGTAAACGTTAAACCGATTCATTCGGGTGGTGCAGCTCCTTCGAAACTGAACACGATGATCGCGAGTGGCGAGCTACCTGATGCGATTTGGTTGGAGCGCGTTGAGGTTGAGAAATTACGTGCGGCCGACTTGCTCGTACCGTTTGATGACTATATTGATAAATATCCGAATTTGAAAAAGTGGTTGGGCGATGAGGGTATTAATATGCTTCGTTCCGATGATGGTAAATTGTATCAATTCCCTAACTGGTATACAAAGCAACCGAATGGTAATTCAGGTTATGTTGTGAACAAGAAGATTTATACAGAGCTTGGTTCACCTAAGCTAGAAACAACTGATGACCTATATAGTTATTTGAAGCTTGTAAAAGAGAAATACCCGGATGTTATTCCTTACGAGCCGCATTTAGCTAAAGACGGACAAGGAATTGATGTCTTGTATTCAGCTTTTAAAGAAAATAATCAAGGATATCCTGGCATGCGCGCTGTTAAGAACGGGGATAAATTGACTTCGATTTTCCTTGATCCTGAATTCCGTGAAGCACAACAATATATCACTAAGCTATTCCGTGAGAAATTGATTACCCAGGATGCTATGACACAAACGGTTGATCAGATTGAAGAAAAAGTAATGTCAGGCCGCATCGCGGTGTACGCAAGTGCAAGTCCGACGGAAATTGGTATGAAAGCTGATGCCGAGCTTACCAAAAATGATCCAGATGCAGGTTACTTCATGATTTGGCCGATTCACAAGGAAGGTCTTGATAAAGATAAGATTTACCCTGGAACATACGGGATGCTTGGTTGGAACGTAACAGTTATTACGAAATCAGCTAAAGACCCAGAAGCAATCTTCGCTTTCTATGACTGGCTGACTGGCGCTGAAGGACAAACCGTATTAATGTGGGGCCCTCCAGGCATCTATTGGGATGGCGTAGAAGCAGACGGCGAGACGCCGAAATTTACAGACAAATATACGTCTGATCGAGCTGGACTAGGGAAGTTGCAAGCGGACACAACGGACCTGAACTGGGTTGGTAATACGGTGTTCCTAGATACAACGAAAGCTAAGTTTGAAGCGAACTTACCCGTGGAGCAACAAAACTGGGCAACTCGCTATCAACGTGAAATAACTTGGGCAACGCAATCTAATGTGACAGAATTCATTAACATTGATCCACAACCAGAAACAGAAGAAGGCATTATTCGTCAGCGTATCGAGGATCTGTACCTTGAAGTGAGAGCAAAAGTATTGTTCGCTAAATCTGATGAAGATGTACTTGCCATCCTTGATAAGGCGGAGAAAGATGCTCAAACGGCTGGTTATGACAAACTCCTTGCATTCAAAACAGAGAAATGGCAAGCAAATCTTCAGAAAATGAAAGCAGAATAATTAAAAAGCAATAATTAAAGCTTTTCAAAAAACGCCAGGTATACTAAGCTTCTTAGTGTACCTGAGTTTTTTTCGTTTTCAACTTACTTCTCATGCTGAAACCAAAATCCTGGTTGCATTTTCGCATTTCCTGAAATGGAGTTGAGAATATCATGTATAAAGTATTGCTGGCAGATGACGAAAAGCTAGATTTGGAAGGAATGCGTACGTTTATTCCTTGGCAGGAGCTCAATATGGTGGTCGTGGCCGGTGTAATGAATGGTTTCGATGCTTGTAAGGTGTTGGATGAGGAAAGGATCGACATTCTAGTAACGGATGTGCGTATGCCGAATATGTCGGGGTTGGAGTTGGCGAGACGAGCACTTGAGAAGTCGAAGGATATTAAAATTATATTTGTCAGCGGTTATCAGGACTTTAGTTATGCCAAGCAGGCGATGTCGCTTCATGCCGTCAATTATTTACTGAAACCCATGGATGATCAGGAGCTTATTGATTCCCTAATTAAGGTGCGTGCTGACCTGGATCAGGAGCAGGTTCGGCAGGAAACTTATGGTCAAATGGTCCCAATTATTAAAAATGAATTACTGCTACAACTGTTTGAAGGACCGATCAACGAGAAGACAATTAATACGCTTAACCAAGAGTATGAAATGAATAGTTTTATATGGCCAGGTCGTGCGGCAGTTCTTGAAATCGATGATCTGGCGTGGAAGAAGGGTGACAAGAACGGAAGTGAGCAGGGCGAAATGCAGCAACTCGTATCGATTTGTACGGAGCTCGGCGTTAGGCATATTTGTAAAATAAGCAAAGCTCGAGTAGCTGTGCTCATTGAGCATATGGGTAACGATTCCTTACTGCAACGGATTATGGACCGGGTGAATAGGGAAAACCATTTCTCGATTACGGCTGGTGTTGGAGAGCAATATTACTCAACCTCCGAATTAACGGCCTCTTATCATCAAGCGGTGGAAGCATTGGATTTGAAAATGTTCTATGGCAAAGGTAAAATAATCGGTCACGGCGAGGTCAGACCATCGGAGAAGGAGGATATGAAGTATTTAGCTACAAAGCTTGAGGCGTTATTCGTGGCGATGTCGGATTACGAGCTTGTCTGCATTCATGATGAGTTGGATTCTTTGTTTCAGGTAGCCAAAAGCTTAAAATCGAAATTTACGTTACGGAATTATGCGCTCTATATTGTCATGAAGCTAGATAATTATTTACAAAGAACAAATGAAAGCGTATTCCAACTGTTGGGGATGGAGCTGGATCATTACGAAATCATACAACAATTTGAAACGATAAGTGACATCCATTCATGGCTTAGACGGAGAGTTTATGAGACTTCGGAGGCACTACAAGCAAATAAACATAGGAAAAATTGGAAGATTATTAAGCAAATGATTGATTATATGAAAGAGCGAATGCATGAAACCATTACGCTGCGTGATCTAGCGGAGCAGTTTTCGTTCTCGCCTAACTATCTCGGATTAATTTTCAAAGAGGAAACAAGTAAAAATTTCAGTGAATATTTCATCCAACTGCGAATGGAGGAATCATGCGAGCTACTTAAAACGACGAATATGAAAATATATGAAATAGCCGATCAAGTGGGCTATCGTCACTTGCCTTATTTCAGCAGGCAATTTAAAGAGACATACGGCATGACGCCATTGGAGTATAGACGAACATGACTACGCACAAGAAGGAGAATCGTTATATTCCGTTCGGTATCAAGCTGATGCTTACGTACAGCGTGTTTATAATAATACCAGTGCTTCTCGTCGGCTATGCTGCTAATATGATCTTTACGAACTCGATACAAGAGCGAACTCGCGAGGTAAATCACGGAACATTGCAACAGATGAAGGATAATATTTCTTACAGAATAGAGGATATGTCTCGTATTTCGGGCATGCTTTATTTTGATAGCAATCTAGCTTCTTATTTACGCCATTATGAGGAGGGCTGGGTTAGCTACGAGGCAACGACAAAGCAACTTCTCCCGAAGATACTGACGACCATTGGATCTGCGAACAATAAAACGAGACTTGAAGTCTATTTACATAACGATACGCTTCCAGAGATTTATCATAACTACAATAACAACGATCCTCTGAAGGCTGAAGGTCCATTATTCGATTTATACAATATTTCTAGAATTAAGGATAAGGCGTGGTATTTGAATTATCCGGAGGAAAATTATGGTGTAACGATGCAATGGAAGCAGGTGGAGGACGACTCGGAATTTGGACATATCTCACTTTTAAGACGGCTCGTCGATACGAATAGTCCGAGTATAATTGCGGAAATAGGTTTAGTTCGGATCAGCCTGAGACTAACGGATTTGCTTGAAAGTGTCGATTCCGAGAAAATTGGCAAAGGAACGAAGATTTTCGCGTTGGATGAGAACCATAAGATTATGTTCTCCTCCGGTGATACTGATAATAATCTTGGTGAGACGCTGAGCAAGGAGGATACTGATAACTATTGGATTATTGATGAGGCTATTCCGCAGTTAAATTGGCATTTGGTTGCGCTTGTTCCGACCGATATTATGGAGAAGGCGACAGAAAAGGTTAGAGTATGGACGGCATTAATCTGCTTAGCCTGTTATATCGTATTTTCAGTAGCTGGTTTATACATATCCCGTTTTTATTCTCGCAAAGTATCGAAAATCGTCCGCGTTCTCGATTCGTTTAAAGAGGGTGACTTTCATAAGGTCATACACTTTAAGGGGAAGGATGAATTTACGCGTATTTCGGTAGCTCTTAATGAAATGGGTCAGAATATTGATGAACTAATTCAAGAGCTGTATATGACGAACATCAAGAAAAAGGAAGTAGAGCTAGAGTCGCTCCAGGCACAAATTAATCCTCATTTCTTGTACAACACGCTTTCCTCGATCAGCCGGTTGGCGAAATTTGGCGAGGTGGACAAGCTGCAGCGAATGGTGCTTGATTTGGCGAAATTTTATCGGCTATCGCTTAATGAGGGCAGAACAGTTATACCAATCAAAAATGAGCTAGAGCAGATGGAAGCCTATATTAACATTCAGAAGACGAAGTTTGGAGACGGAATGCAGGTGATATTCGATGTTCAGTCGGATATTATCCGATTTCAGACGGTAAAGCTTATATTACAGCCTTTTATCGAAAATGTGTTAGAGCATGCATGGTATGGCGATTGCATTAATATTCGTATTGTCGCCAGGCTTGTGGGGGAGCTTATCACGTTCCAAATTATTGATGACGGCATCGGCATTCATCCCGAAATACTTCGCCAACTTTTTGATCCTGCGGAGAACTTAAACGTTGGCTATGGCATTCGCAATGTAGATGAAAGAATCAAACTTCACTTTGGAGCAGAATACGGTGTGAAGATTGTGAGTAGAAGTGGCATCGGAACGTCTGTTAACATTACGATTCCTGCTCAGAAAAGGGATAAACTATCGGGCCGTCCGAGTTAAAGTAAGACCACTATGATAACAGTTGATAACTTATCCTTCTCATTTCCGCAAAAAGAACTATATAGAAACATTACATTTACGCTTGAAGAGGCACAACATTGTGCTTTTATAGGAACAAGTGGCAGTGGGAAAAGTACACTGATCGATATATTGATGGATCCCGAAAGATATCTGTACGAAGGTAAGTTAGAGATAGACCCAACGTGCAGAATTGGGTATGTAAGTCAGTTCTCAGAACTAGACAGAAGTAAAGAAACAACCGTGTTCGAATATATCGGTGAAGAATTTATTAAGCTACAGAATGAAATCAATGTGATCTTAACGGAGATGGAGACATCTACGGATATTGAATCGTTATTAGAGAAATATCAACTCGCTTTAGATGCATTTGATGCCATGGATGGGAATGATTATGAGAGCAACATCCATAAGCAACTAAACCTAGCCAACCTCATGAAGCTAAGAGATGTTAGGGTATCGGACCTGAGTGGTGGGGAATTCAAGCTGATTCAAGTCATCAAGGAAATGCTGAATAGTCCAGACTTATTGATAATGGATGAACCCGACGTATTCTTAGATTTCGAGAACCTCAATGCGCTGAAGAATCTGATTAATGCTCACAAAGGTATGCTGCTCGTTGTTACGCACAATAGATATCTATTGAATCATTGTTTCAACAAAAATCCTACACCTTGAGAACATGGAGCTCCAAGAGTTCGACGGGCGATATATTGAGTATAACTTCTCATTACTTGAGGCGAAGATTGAGTTACAAGAACTTACTATCGCTGAGGCTGAAGAAATTGAGCGAAATGAGATCATCATCGATAATCTTAGAGCGGTTGCAACATATAATTCAGAAGCATCTAGAGGAAGAGCGCTCAAAGCTAGAGTTAAATTTCAAGAAAGATTGGAAGCACGTAGACTTAAAGCGCCATTCGTAGATATTAAGCAACCGAATATTAGCTTAGATATGGATCATGAACTGGAAGAAGACACTACGGTTATACATGTGAGTAATTATGGTGTTGCCTTTGATGAGTTGCTGTTAGAAAATGTGAACTTTGAGATCAAATCTACGGATAAGGTAGCCCTAATCGGTGCAAACGGTACGGGGAAAACAACGTTACTCCGAGATATCTTTATGAATAATCATGAGTCCATTGAAATCCATGCGGATGCGAAAGTATCTTATTTATCTCAGCTTCAAGGCGAAGTTCTAAAGGATTCGAATACCATCCTAGAAGAATTCATCGATGCTGGGTTCGAAACGTATGATGAGGCTAGATCCTATCTTGCTCACTATGGCTTTGAAGGCGAAATCGTTAATCAGAAGATAGAATCTTTATCTGGTGGAGAAAAAAATATCCTTCAATTGGCTAAAGTTTCTGCTAGTAAAGCCAATGTATTACTTTTGGATGAACCGACAAGTCATTTAGACACCTATACACAACTCGCACTAGAGAAAGCCATTGAAGAGTATAAAGGTGCAATTCTCATGATTTCGCATGATTTCTATTCTGTGGTCAATGGGATGGATTATGTTCTAATCATTGATGATAAGACCATTAGAAAAATGACTATCCGCAAATTTAGAAAGATGATTTATGCGAATCATTTTGACAGAGACTATTTAGAGATGGAACAAAACAAAAAAGCAGTTGAAACGAAGATAGAATTGGCTTTAAAAGATAATCATTTCGAACTTGCAAAAGGTTTGCTTGTTGAGCTAGAAGCGCTGATTAAGTTGCTGTAAATCACTGAAATAACACGAGAGGTTATGCATTAGTTCTCTGAACTTTTGCGAAGCCTCTTTTTTTTGCGTTTTTATATCCATTTTTTAACGAAAACATATAAAATTAGTATCATATTAAATATTTTAAATATCAAATCATACGTTTTTTAACCTTTAAGTGAAAAGAGAATTATGCAAACTTGGTTAAAACATCTATGATCACATTGTAAATATAAAGCGCTTACATAAAAGGTAAGGAGGAAGGAGCGATTCCATTGAGTCAGCTTATGGTAAGAACAAGAAAAGAGTATCCAAAGAAGAAGAATAGAATAGGTCTGTTTCGAGAGTTATGGAAAAATGGTTGGTATTATATGATCGCGCTCCCAGGACTGATTTTTTTCTTGGTATTCAGTTACATGCCACTGCCAGGGATGATCATTGCATTCAAAGATTATAACTTTCGCGATGGTATATTCGGAAGCAAGTGGGTAGGCTGGGATAACTTCACCTTTTACTTTAATGGGGAGTACGCTTGGAGAACGACATTCAATACGTTATTCATTAATGCAAATTACATCGTCTTCGGTACACTTGTTGCGATTGCATTTGCCATTCTCTTAAATGAAATCAGGCACGGGCTTCTTAAAAGGCTGTACCAAAGTCTCATGTTCTTGCCCTTCTTCTTCTCTGCTATCGTTGTAGGAAACTTTGTTTATTTGATCTTCAGTTCCAAATTCGGTATTGCCAATCAGTTATTAACCAGTGTGAATCATCTTCCAATTGATTGGTATTCGAATGCGCAGTATTGGGTTTCTATCCTGGTTGGCGTATTTATCTGGAAGAACACGGGGTACGCCGTAGTTATTTATCTAGCTACAATCGTAGGAATAGATGATGAATTATATGAAGCAGCTTCACTGGATGGAGCAGGTAGATGGCAGAAGATTCGGTATATTACTCTTCCTTTATTGGTACCGACCATCACGATTCTGACCCTGTTATCGATTGGTAAAATATTTTATGGAGATTTCCAAACGATCTATTCGATCGTCGGGGATAATGGATTACTTTTCTCAACTACGGATGTAATCGATACTTATGTGTTTCGGGCAGTTAAAACGGTAGGCGACATCAGCATGCCTGCTGCCGTTGGATTATATCAATCTGTCTGCGGCTTCATCTTTGTGCTCGGGTGCAATTGGGCAGTGAAGAAATATAACAATGAGAATTCATTGTTCTAGATAGGAGGGAAGTAGTGAAGAACAACGGTAGAGTATCGCAAATTATATTTCATATCATAGCTATCGCTTTTTGTATTTTTACGACGGTCCCTTTTATTCTAACCATTATTGTATCGTTGACGGATGAGAATTCGGTTGTCAAACATGGCTATCAATTTATTCCAGAGAAGTTCTCATTCGACGCGTATAGGTTGATATTCTCAGGAAGCTCAATCTTTAACGCCTATGGCATTTCTATCGTTGTGACAGTCTTGGGAACGGCACTGAGCTTGCTAGTCACGACGATGTTGGCCTACACTATAGCATCTCAAAAGGTAAAGTATAGAAATTTCATAGCACTTTACGTATTCATTCCGATGATTTTTAACGCAGGACTTGTGCCTTGGTATATCTTTGTCACGAAGTATTTACATCTGAAGGATTCCATACTGGCCTTGATTTTGCCGATACTGGTTAGTCCCTTTAATGTGTTTCTAGTCCGAAATTATTTCAGATCACTACCGCCAGCGCTTGTTGAATCTGCGGAGATCGAAGGAGCCAATCCTCTATATATTTTCTGGAAAATTATTATTCCACTCTCTGCACCGATCATTGCGACCGTTGCGCTGTTCTATTCGCTAGCCTACTGGAATGATTGGAATCTAGCCTTATGGCTCATCGATTCCCGTGAACTATATCCTTTGCAGTTCATGTTATTCAAGATTCAATCCATGATTAATTATATGAGTTCTCAGGGTAGCTATGGAGCTGGAAACAGTACATTGCCTTCTATTACCGCTCAAATGGCCATGGTGCTTGTGACCATTGGACCCATCATTCTCATTTACCCATTTATCCAGAAGTATTTCATCAAAGGGATTATGATTGGCGCTGTAAAAGGCTAGATTGTAGCCTGATAACGGGTTCAACCTGGATAAGTCAAGATAATAGAGGGAGGAAAAAGTATGAAAAGAGCACATGTAAAAGTAACGGGTATCTTCATGGTTATGATTCTATTACTAAGTATGCTAGCAGCTTGTTCACAGAATGAGGGGAATAAGGGGAATACGTCAGCCAACAAACCTACCAATACGACAGAGAAAACGGGCGACGAAGCGACAACACCGGATACGGCGGTCTCTCAAGTAAAGGGAACTGTCAAAATCGTTCTTCCTGGCGATGAACCTAAGGATATGGCAGGTGTCAAATCTGCTATAGAAGCGAAGCTTCAAGCAGATGGTTTAAATCTCAAACTGGAATTCACCTACTTCCCATGGGATCAGTATTCCAACAAGCTCAACCTGATTGCAGCATCCGGAGAGGACTATGATATTGCCTGGACACATGTAAGCTGGTTATCCCAGATTACGGCTAAGAACGTCGTCCTTCCTCTGAATGATCTACTTGATAAGCAAGGCCAACAGCTCAAAGAGGACATACCAGCGGCTAACTTCTTGAGTGCATCGATTGATAGTAAAGTGTATGGCATTCCAACACTTGTTCCTACAGCGGAGAACAACAATTTCTTCACCATTCGCGGAGATCTAAGAGAGAAATACAACCTAGGACCTATTAATACGTTAGCAGATTTCGAGAATTACTTGGATGCGATTAAGAAAAATGAACCGGATATGGTCCCTATCGCTAATGATGGTAACCGTGGTCTCTTGAGAGAATTCGGTGATGTGTATCTTCCAATCGGGGATATCGGTGCGGGACCTGCGTATATCGATCCAACGGATCCGAAGCTTGAAGTAAAGAACTTTTACGAATCTGATATTTTCAAAAACATTGTAGAAACCAAAAGAAAATGGTATTTGAACGGTTGGTTACCAAAAGATGCCCAAGAAATCAAAGATCCTGAAGCGGCTCTGAACAATGGGAAGATCGGTGCGATATGGTCGAATGTCCTTAAGATTTCCGAGCGTATCGATGCCTTCAAACAAACGATGCCGGATGGGAAGTTGGAGGATGTATTCTTAAATCCAGAGCAACCGAAGTACGTATTCGATGCAGCTTCTAATCTATTGTCCATCTTCTCAACAAGTAAGAATAGTGAAGGGGCTATGGCTTTTATTAACTGGTTCAGAAGCAATCAAGAAAACTATGACCTGTTCTCTTATGGGGTTAAGGATGTCAACTACAAGCTGGATGGTAATGCCGTGTCACTTGAAGGTATTGCAGATACCGCCACTTATAATCAAGTGTACTGGGCTTGGGATGATATTCGCTTGAAGCATTTCAGTAAGAATGTAGAGTCTAGCTATATTGAGAATTTGAAAACATGGGATTCAGATGCCATTGTCGCTCCAGTGCTTGGGTTCCGGTTCAATGCTGATCCTGTGAAGTCAGAGATTGCTCAGATTGATGCCGTAGGGCAGGAATATGTTGTTGCTGCTTATGCTGGATTTATTGATTATGACAAGTTTTATCCGGAATTCCAAAGCAAACTGAAGTCAGCTGGTATCGATAAAGTGGTAGCTGAGATACAGAAACAATTCATAGAATTCCAAGCCAACAACACAGCGAAATAGGGATTAGAGCAAAGTATAAATTGATCTAATTAAAGGCTGAGGGGGTCCATCTAGTATGAAAAGAGGAAGGAAATATTTCAATCTCTTTCTATGTTTCGCGATTATATCAAGCAGCTTTGTGTCGTGGGGCAATGGCACTAATGAAGTTTCAGCAGCTGTGGATACCGAAGTCGTGAACTTAGCTTTGGGTAAAACGGCGACAGCGAGTAGTTCGCTGTCACAACATTCGCCCGACTATATGGTAGATGGCTCTATAGATACGATGTGGTCAACGAGCGATACCGGTCAATGGACTAGTCCGATTACCGATGAATGGGCAACGGTCGATCTTGGCGAAGACAAAGATATTACTAGATGGGTTGTCAAGAGTGGTGGCCCTGGTGCTTTAGTGACGAGTGATTTCCAACTTGAGTACAGCACTGCTGAGGAGGGTGAGCCTTGGCATACGGCGGACACGGTATCGGGCAATACAGCTGATATCTCAGACCGAACGTTAACAGAGCCCATCCTTGCAAGATATGTTCGGCTTCATGTGACGAAGAAGTCTTCAGATGGTGTGGAATGGCCGGCGGTAAGGATAAGTGAATTCGAGCTCTATTCCACGACCACTGCTGTGGATATCCCTGCGTTAACGGCAGATACGGATTCTGGTACGGTCGTGAAGGGGACAATGGTGAAGCTTAACGCTTCACCACCTACGGCTGTCATCTATTACACGATAGATGGAAGTGATCCTACAACTTCGCTAACGAAACTTATGTATAGCGAACCACTAACCATTGAAAGTGACATTACAATCATGGCAGTCGCGATAGATGAGGCGAGCGGAGCTCAAAGCGAAATCAAGACCTTCACGTACAGTCTAGTTAAAGAAGAAGAAGTGTCAGCGGATAATCTAGCGCTCGGAAAGAGCGTGACCGCCAGTAGCTCACTTCCTCAGCATTCGCCGAGCTTGATGACAGATGGTTCTACCAAAACCATGTGGTCGACAAGCGATACGGGCTTCGGAACCAATCCGATTACGGATGAGTGGGCAGTCGTGGATCTTGGAGCTCAACATAATATAGCCAGATGGATTGTCCAGCACGCAGGTGGCAGCAGTTTGAACACGAGGGATTTCCAACTGGAATACAGCACTGGTGATGGGAATGGACCTTGGCTTACCGCAGATACCGTAATCAATAATACGATGATGGTTACGGATCGGATACTTACGACGCCTATTCATGCCAGGTATGTTCGGCTTCACGTGACGAAGAAAGCTGCAGAAGGGTCAGATTGGCCAGCTGTACGAATAGGTGAGTTAGAGCTGTATGCGACTACAGTTCTTGTACCTAAGCTAACGGCTTCGCCAGAATCGAGTACGGTGAACAAAGGGAAGAAGGTAACGCTTAGCGCAAGCCTTCCTTCGGCTTCTATCTATTACACGGTTGATGGGAGCGACCCGAGCATATCGCCTAGCAGATTACTCTATTCGGAACCACTAACGATTAATTATGATGTGAGCATCAACGCGATTGCCATCGATGAGATCGGTGGAAACCTAGGGGAGATGCAGAGCTTCATTTATAAGGTGCAAGAAGTAGAGGATTTAAAGGACTTTCCTAATCTTGCAAGCGGCGCTGTTGCAACGATGACTGTACCCGCGGGATGGGGCAATGTGGCAGGAAGAGCAATCGATGGGAGCCTGAGTACGTATGCTCAACCGGAGAAATTCGGCCTATGGGATCTGATCGTCGATTTCGGGAAGCTACAACCTGTCAATTATGCTGTTTTACGTAAAAACCCGGACCATCATAACTATATAACGCAATTCACAATTGATGTATCAGAGAACGGGACTGACTGGACCACGGTTGTAACGGAAAACAACAATAAGGATACCGATGATCAATTGTATAAATTCCCTGCACAGAACGCGAGGTATGTCCGATTGCATCAAATGGCTCACGTAGGTGGAGCGGCTGCAATCTGGGAATTCGAACTTTACAACACTTCAAATGCGATGCCAGTTCAAATCGAGATGCTGAACACAGATGTATCAGAGGGCACTCTGGTAGGTTTATCAGCTTCAGAGCCAAATGCATCGATTTACTATACGACGGATGGAAGCGATCCTCTCATATCCGATAGCAGGAAGTTATATGCAGGACCATTCCCGCTAATAGGGAATGCCGTAGATGCTGAAACTGCTGTAACACTCAAAGCATATGCCAAGGTGGATGGAAAAGCAGACAGCATTGTCACATCTCATTCCTATCAAGTAGTGGCTCTGTCTACAAATCCTGCTACGGGGACGGTTGAGGAGAACACGGAAGTTGCCTTGTTAAGTTCTGTTACGAATGCTGTCATTCATTACACGACAGATGGGACAGATCCCAAGACTTCGGCAACGAAACAGACTTATAGCCATCCAATTGTAGTTACGAACGATCTAGCGATTCGAGCTTATGTAGCTGTAGGTTCGACATCAAGCACAGTACTTACCTTTCCATTCAGCATAACGAAGTCAGTCACGAATGCCGCACTTGGAAAGCAGGCTACAGCTTCTTCCGAGGTAGCAGCCAATCCTGCGTCGCATGCGGTAGACGGCCAACTAGAGACATCATGGACTTCTAATAATTCAAACAAGAATAATTGGCTTCAAGTCGACTTGGGTCAGAGTTATGAATTAACAGGTACCGAAGTGACATGGAGAGAAGACAACAAGAATTACAAGTATAAAATTGAAGTGTCCTCCGATGCCTTGAATTGGTATCCAGCGGTTGACCGATTGAGTTATGCAGGACGCAGTGGAGTCCTTACCGATTCTTTCCTTGATGCGGCAAGGAGATACGTTCGCATTACAGTGACTGACTTTGAGCTTGGCAGTAAAGCAGGTATTAAGGAGTTTAAGGTGTTCGGCTATCCAAGTGATGCGATGCCTACTCTGCCTGTTGGGCCCTCAACCAATGGATGGGCAAGACCTGTCATTGCTCCATTGCCGCTTACGGTGGCAGGTGTAAACAATCCGATTATCAATTTGAGCGGAACTTGGAAATTCACACAGACACCCGCACAAGGGTTCTGGAAGAACAACGTAGAGCCTTCTGCTTGGGCAGACGCTAAAGTACCCGCTAACTTAGAGGTTATTGGGTTTGATATCCGTTCGCAGCAGGGCGGGGATTGGTTTCCAGATCGAAATGTTGAGAATGTGTACAAGAAATCTATATTGATACCTGAGGATTATCAGGGGCAAAAAACGATGCTGCGATTTGAAGCTGCCTTTGATGTTGCAAGAGTCTGGGTTAACGGTCATTTGGTTCGAACGCATCGAGGTGGCTTCACAACCTTCGATTGTGATATTACGGATTATGTGACGCCTGGCGAGAGTGCTTGGATTACGGTGGGCATTACCGCAGAGAAGGGTTTTGTTGAATACCAGCATGTTCGGGGACTGGTAGGAGAAGTGAAGATGTTTGCACTACCTGTCAATTATTTGACTAGGCTGCAAGCTGAAACAGAGTTCGATTCTACGTACACGGATGCAACCTTGAAGGTTTCTGCAGGAATGATACTCGACAGTTCACAAGAATCTCTTGTTAATCTTGAGCTTGTTGATCCCGATGGACATACGGTTCCGATTGCACCGGGTGTCATCCCATTAAGCGCACAAAGTCCAGATAGCATGATTAGCATACCCGTGAATAATCCTCAAAAGTGGGACGCGGAGCATCCGAACTTGTATAAGCTGACTGCCAACGTAATGGTAAACGGGGAAATCGTACAGACGGTTGTTCGCAAGATTGGGTTCAGATCCATTAAGGTCGATGGCAATAAAATGCTTGTAAACGGAAAAGAAGTCAAACTGCGTGGAGTCAATTGGCATCAATCATCCGCTTTGACCGGTGTTGCCGTTGATATTGAGCATGATAAAGAGTCGCTGCTGAAGCTGAAGGATGGCAATATCAATTACATCCGGGCTGCACATTGGCCGCAGTTCGAATATGTTCTCGATTATGCGGATGAAATCGGCTTATATGTCGAGCAGGAAAATTCAGTCATGTTCATTAATGATTCCCGATTGAGTAATTCTGATTATTTGAGTTATTTCATGGGGCAGTTCTCCGAGACCATCGAGAAGGATCGCAGTCATCCAAGCCTTGTCATTTGGTCGCTTGGTAATGAAAGCAGTTGGGGAAGTAATGTGGCGGCTACACATGATTATGTAAAAGAAATTGACCCAACAAGACCAGTGAAATTTAGCTTTGGCGTCAATGCACCTAAGCAATATAATGATCTATACAGTGTTCATTATGGAGAGAACGGTTTGAAGTTCGGCGGTGGTGATAAGCCAGATATTCGCGATGAGTATGCACATCTATTCATGTATTATGGTAGCTGGAATAGTAATGATCCTTCCTTCCAAGACTTCTATGGAGAGTCGATCAGACGTTATTGGGATCATATTGATGATTCAGAAGGAGCACTGGGAGGCGCGATTTGGCACTCTCGTGATATAGCTACCTTCTGTGAAGAGAAAGTATGCGGATTTAATGCGAAATGGGGACTTATGGATTCTTGGAATCGGGAGAAGCCAGAGTACTGGAATGTGAAGAAGGCCTACTCGCCTATCCGCATAGAGACCAATACCTTGCCTAACCCTGGCAAGGGACATGAACTCCAAATCCCTATAGATAATCGGTATAACCATACCAATCTGAATGAGATCACAGTCGAATGGACCGTGAATGGACAATCAGAAATGTTAACCGGGCCAGCTATTGAACCTATGAGCAGCGGAAGTTTGGTTATTCCTGCAAGGTCATGGAAGTTAGGAGATACGGTCCATCTGAAATTCTATCAGAGCGATCGGTACAAAACGGACCGATTGGTAGATGAGTATAACCTCACTATTGGTGAGAAGACATTCCATTTCAAGGAAGCGCAAGGGCAAGCACCTGATATTCAGAATAATGATTCTGCCATTACCCTGACAGGGGAGGATTTCAGCCTTACTTTCGACAAAGCTACGGGCATGATCCAAAGAGGCATTTATAAAGGAGAGACGATTCTGACTGGAGGCCCTTACTTGAATATGGGATTCACCTCCTCTCTGGATGATTGGAAGTTATCCAGCATTACCAGCACGAGCGCAGACCATGAGGCGATCGTGAACATAGCTGGAAATTATGGGAATACAGACGTTACTTTCACTCTTCATGTTGACGGGACTGGGTTGATTAAGACGACCTACACAGTATCCCAACTACCTACTACCTATGATGCAATAGGTGTAGCCTTCGACGTCTCTGCTGCTGCAGATCGGATCACATGGAACCGCAATGGCCAGTGGTCATACTACCCAGAAGATCAGATCGGCAGAAATGAAGGAACGGCCTTCAAGACGAGTAGTGAAGGTGTTGAATTATATGGGGTTAAGCCGACACGGGCCTGGTCGCAGGATGAGAAGGATTTCAACGCGCACGGTAAGAATGATAAAGGGCAGCGAGGAACGAATGATTTCGTCGCTTCTAAGAACAATTTCAATATTGCCTCCTTGTTGTTAGGAGAATCTGGCAAGAGACTCACCGTACAAGGAGACGGTAATGGTTCGGTTAAAGGGTCTCTACTTCCAAACGGAACCGTCAGGCTGGCAATCAATAATATATGGTCGCATCCAGCAGCATACCCTGGTTGGTTAGAAGCTAATTCAGTCAGTAAACCTATAACACTAGCGGCTACGTATACGAATAGCGTAAGTATGAGACTCGATGATCATGATGATTATACGGTAAGCTATTCCGATGCCGCTACCTACTTGAGTGATCTGAACTGGGTGAGTGCAACGACAGGGTGGGGCGAGGTGAAGACAAACGCCAGCATCCAAGGAAATGTACTGACGGTGTTCGACGGAATGGGAAGCAAGTCATATGAGAAAGGAATCGGAACCCATGCTAACTCTGAGATCGTCTATGATTTGGACGGAAAAGGATACGAGATATTTGAGTCCTATGTAGGCGTTGATCAGGAAAGTACGCAAGGGTTGGTTACTTTTCAGATTTGGGCAGATGGAGAAAAGTTGTTTGAGAGCGAAAAGATGGGCATTCGTTCCGCAGCACAAAAGGTGAGTGTGAATATTGCAGGTAAGCATGAGTTGAAGCTGATTGTAACCGATGGTGGTAACGGATCGAGCGGCGATGATGCTGATTGGGTTGATGCCAAATTGTTTAAATCACCAGTCGTCGTTGCTCCCAGCACGGATGCAACATTAAACGGTATAGTTATCGGTGATCAATCCCTAGCTGGATTCCAAAAGGACAAATTGACGTATAATATTGCTCTTCCGGCAGGGACAAAAGTGGTTCCATCCGTATCTGCAACGGTTGCAGATTCCAAAGCGGCTCTTAAGGTAACGCAAGCGATAGCTTTACCTGGAACGACAACGATCGAAGTGACGGCGGAAGATGGTATAACCATCCTCACTTACACGATTGATTTCACAGTCACGCCTGGAACGACTAATCCTGACACGGGTAATCCTCCAGACGGGAATACCAACCCTGAAGGCGGTAATCCTCCAGATGGCACGACCAATCCTCCAGCGGGTAATCCTTCAGGTGGAACGACCGATAATAAGTCAGGTGGATCGACCGCGGGACCGAAGTGGCCTTCCACAGAACAACAGGTTGTGGATAAGCTGAAGGTGACTAATGGAGAAGCTGTTGTGACGCTGCAGTTGGGGATCACTGAAGTGTTGATTCCTATTCCATCTGATGCACTGAAAGGCTTAGGCAAGCTTGTATTCCAGGGTGAGGATGTCTCCTTGGAGGTGCCTAGTGCTGTTATTGCTCAATTGATCGGTTTAGCGAGTGAAGGGAAGAAGGGCTATGTATCATTTAAATTCACCAAAGTGTCTGATACAGAAGCACAACGACTTTTAAATAAGGCTGCAAGTGATGCACATGCTGCTATTACACCCGTCGGAAATATCTATGATCTATCGATTGGAATCGTCGGGTCAGATGGGGAAACGTTGAAGTTATTAACGGAATTCGTAGAACCGTTACTATTGAAATGGAAGCCAAATGGAGCTGTTCATCAGAACCTAACAGGCATCTACTATGTGAAGGACAACGGAGAACTTGAGTATGTCGGTGGTCGGACATCTAGTGACCTGGTGGAAGCGCAAATTCATCATTTTAGTAAATATGGCTTACTGACGTATGACAAGAGCTTTACAGATGTCTCTGAACAGCATTGGGCATCAGATGTAATCAAAAGGATGGCCGCTCAACAAGTGGTTACGGGAATAAATGATATCGAGTTTGCTCCGAAAGCAAATGTGACTAGAGCGGAATTTGCAAGCATCATTGTTCGAGCTCTGGGATTACAATCGACAGGAACAACGCCATTTACGGATGTGAAAAAAGATAACTGGTACACATCGGCCGTTGAGGCTGCCTATAAAGCGGGGATCGTAACGGGAAGAAGTCAGACGCAATTTGCTCCTAACGCTACCATTACCCGCGAAGAGATGGCCGTCATGATTATCCGTGCTTATGAAGTGAAGACAGGGAAGCGGGTGGACACAACATCCAAACAAAGCCAGTTCGCAGATGATCAACTAATCAGTGAATGGGCAAGAGGATCTGTTCAAGCTGCCTTTGATCTGTTGCTTCTTAAAGGTCGCGGAAGTAATCAATTTAACCCACAAGGTGTAACAAATCGAGCGGAGAGCGTTCAGGTTATTGCCAATGTATTAGAGTAAAGTAGACGGACAGTTCAAATCCAAAGCGCCTGGCTCTTGCAATTAAAGATGTTCAGGTGCTTTAGATTTGTGCACTGTTCCATGTTCTGTATGGAGGTCCTAGAAATAACGGAGCTTGACGATCATAAGATAAAAAGAGTATATTCGGATAAATAAAAGTGGGACTGCTTTTTACTTTCATATGTTATGCAACCGCTTTCAATTAAAAATGGTAAAACTAGTATACCTATGACAGGGATGATTCTATGTTGATCAAGTCGAGATTGAGTTTCCTTAGTCGAATAATAGTGACCAATGTCGTTATTTTTATGTTCTCGATTATTATGGTTTCCGTTATTAGTTACTATTACAATACACAGATTATCGATAAGCATACATCGGATACGTACCAGCGATTGCTCTCGCAAACCGACTATAATATCGAGACCTTATATGAGAGAGTCTTTCAAATCGGCGAACAGTTTCTCAATGATCCTGAGATCATTAAGGGACTTTATTCAAATGAACTGAGCCCAGCTGATTCCATAAAGGTTGCCACGCGAATAAATGATGTAGTGAATTTGAACTCTTTTATTAATTCGGTCTATTTGTACAATGGGACTATGGAAAGGTTTATCCACTCGATCTCTAAGGATATTGATATCCGAACGATTGATAAAGAAGCTCCGGCATTAATCGAAGTACGCAAAACCATGAACAAAATGACGTTTCTCCCCCACACACAGAAATATACCTATCGATCCAAAGACTACAACGACGATATTCTTTCCTTAATATTCACCTACTCGGGTGGAAAGAATGGCAATGCGATCTTTATAAATTTGAAACTTGACGCCGTTCGAGATCTATTTAATACAATGGAAGGTTCCGAGTACTCCAACTTTATTATTGTAGATAAACATGGGCTGAATATTGTTAACGGCAAACATCCAGAACGATTCATGCAAGATAGTAAGGATCAGGCATTTATTAACCAAGTTATTCATTCTACGGAAGAATCAAATAACTTTATTGCTGACATATCGGGTGAGAAATCATTAATTACTTCGATTTACAATGACAAACTGGAATGGTATCTGATTTATACAACGGACTATACCTATCTTTCCAAAGATAGTTTCAACGTGCTGAAGAATATCATTATCGGCGCTATCATCATTCTATTGATAAGTGTTGCTGCAACTATTTTTATCCTTAATAAAATTTATATGCCCTTTGGTCAGTTCATTAAGATGATCCGATACAGTCATCCCTATGAGCCGCAGTCCGACCATTACGATGATGTTCAATATGTTAGTGATGTATTCAAGGGACTGATCAGTCAAGTGACTACGCTAGAAGATTCAGCCGTGAAGGATCGCAACAAGTTGAAGGAAGGGTTCCTCAAAGACTTGCTCAATAATGAAAGCCATATCGATCAGAGCGAGATAGAGAGTTATTTCAACAAGCTAGGCGTTCAATTGAGGCCAACCCATCTACGCACACTTGTGATAGAGATGGAAGGGGAAGGAGCAATCGTCGAGGGGGAAATTGACGCTAGGAGAGCTCTCGCAAAAGATGCTATGTATGAACTGGCACTTCGGATATTCCCTACTCATAACGATAATGAACTAGAGAGAATAGAAATAGGCAATCCTTCCTTAGTTCTAATCATGAATGATCATGAAGGAAATCCGATGGAAGATCAATTGAATGGATTTATCTATCAAGTCGAGAAATTCATGAGCATTCAAGTGAAGGTAGGAGTGGGCATACATGTCCATATGGCTCAATCCTTATCGCGATCTTTTGAGACGGCAAAAGAGGCACTACGTTATAAGTATGTAAGAAGCCATGAAAGTGTATTTTACTATGATGAGATTCAAGCACGATTAAAGATACAATTCACTAATCCCGTGGAACTCGAACAGACTCTAATGAGCCAACTTAAGATGAATAACTTGGAAGGGGCTCAGGAGGAAGTTGAGAAATTATTCAAGCAACTCAGAGGCTGCTCGATTAAAGAAATATTCGAGATATTAAGAAGAATAGGCGGGAAATTGGATACTGAGTTCAAGGATATCGTAGACTTTTTTCCACTGTATGCAAGTTATCAGAAGGATTCGCTGGTAGACACTATGACTAGCTTTGTTTATATCGAACAAGTATACGAATTTTCCTTAGAACTGGTTGAGTTTATTATTCGCGAATTAAAGGGGAATAGGTATAGAGACAGCAATGTTATCGTCAAAAATGCTTGTGATTTCATCCAAAATCACTACAGGGAAGGCAATCTATCCGCTGATGCAGTAGCTGCTTCACTCCAAATCTCAGTTCCGTATTTCAGTAAATTATTTAATGAGAACATGAAGGTTACATTCTCAAACTATGTAACAAACTTACGGTTGAATGAGGCGGAAGAGCTACTGCTTCATACACCTTTAAAAATTAAAGAAATCAGTGAGAATATCGGTTTCTTGAATAGTACCTATTTCATTACCGTTTTTAAGAAAAGACACGGGGTATCTCCCAACCAGTTTAGACAGATGAAAAAGGCGAATAAGAGTGAGCGAAGTATAAAAGGATAAAAGTAGATAAAGGAGGTCGATAACGGATGACTAATCCGATTTATGATCGATTGCTGCCTGCCCCAGTCAATGGAGGCTATCGTGAGGATGACCATTATATCTGGTGCGGGTCCTGTGTGCGTGGCGAGGATGGACGCTATCATCTGTTTGCTTCCCGCTGGAGCAAAGAGCTAGGATTTGGTGTGAACTGGCTGTTTAATTGCGAGATCGTGAGGGCATCTAGTGAAACGCCCGAAGGGCCCTATAGATACGATGAGACGGTACTTGGAAGGAGGGATAGAGCTTTTTTCGATGGAATGAACCAGCATAATCCCTATATCCAGCAGTGGAACGGAACGTATTACCTTTATTATATGGGAACTACCTACGGCGGACCGATTCCGGGTCCAGGGGATTCGGTTTCCTCTGAACGAGGAGCCGAAGTATGGAATAATAAGAGAATTGGCCTAGCCGTGTCACAATCCGTCTACGGACCGTGGAGAAGAAAGGATACGCCGTTGCTAGAGCCTCGTCCGGGGAAGTGGGATTGCACCATAACCACGAATCCTGCGGTCACGATCCTACCAGATGGAACCACCTATATGATATACAAATCAAGGGAGTATGCCGGGGCTACATTACAATTGGGCATTGCCATAGCGGATCATCCCGAAGGGCCCTTCCTGCGTCTGACAGATGATCCAATCTTGAATTTCTCCGATCCAGATCTGCATGTCGAAGATCCTTATTTATGGCATGCCGATGGTTTATTCCATCTCCTTATGAAGGATGATCTAAAGAATGGCAGTAGCGGTCTGACGGGAGAATGGGGAGCCGGAGTCTATGCGACAAGCGAAGATTGCATCCATTGGAGCATTCATCCGAGTCCAAAGGCGTACTCCCGTATGGTGAAGTGGGATGATGGCACGCAGAGAGAGATGTGTAATTTGGAAAGACCCTATTTATTATTCGAAAATGGCGTTCCGACGCACTTGTTTGCCGCTACAGGTACGGGCGAAGGACCATATTGTTTCGACCATACTTGGAACATGGTTATTCCGTTATCAACCACACAGGGTAAGTAAGACAATTGCTATTATTGTCGGATTTGATAGGGGAGGTTAATAATGTGATGACTTTTGGGATGAAGGCAGATAACGGGATTGGTTGATTGGGAAATAAGAGTAGCGGTAGGTGGAATTCTGAAGAATTTCACCTGCCGTGTTTTTGCATAAGAGAAGCTTACTCTAAATATAGTAGAGATGCAGTTCCCTCGTAAGGGTTACTGTTTTTTATCTTTATACATAAAATGTATTAAAAACGCGAATCTGTAAGAATGATTATTGACCACTGGAATAATTACAGATACAATAAATAATAGAAAAATATGGATTTTGTCGATTCGTTATTTTATGGGGGTGATCTAGTTGGAAGTGAACATCACGATCCGCTCGAAGATAGAGGAATATTTAAGAACGAACGGAAAGACCCTCCAAGCTTTATCAGAATCTATCGGATTGAACAAAGGAATTCTAAGTGCCATCATGAATCGTAATCCACCGAAAGCTATAGCAGTTAGACAGTTGGATCTCATTACAGCAGGTATGGGACTTCCAGAGGGGGCATTATACGTATTATATGTGGAAGAATGTCTCATTACGAATCCACCGAATTGGCGAAGATTAAGACCTTTCCTACAACGATGTGCTGAACTAGAAAAGTACGATTGTATTAAGGATGTACTGCAACGACTTATGGAAGACCTTTCATTTATTCCAGGTATATTCGATATGGCAGAGTTACTCTATCAACAAGGTTGGACTCGATCTGCAACATTGCTCTATGAATGTGTAGCTGAAGGTGAGAAATATCAACATTCTGAGAGACTGGCAATTTGCCAATATCGCTTATTTAAAGTAAAGCTAGGGCAAGATAATATCATGAATTTAAAAGTCGCTAGTCAGTTCGATCCTTACCTGAGTCGGCTTCCTGAAGACGAGCAACTCGATGCATTACGAGATTTGGGTAATGTGTACACGGCACTTCATGAGTGGGAGCGATTAGATGAGATTGCTGATCAACTTGGGATGCTAGTGACAAGTATATATAAATATGAATGCGAGTCTAACAGATACGATGAAGCGAATAGAAGGACGAAGTATCCTTTAGTTGCTTATTACGCGTATGCTTATGTCATGAAGCTAGATGTGTGTGACAGTCGAAAAGATTACAAGTCAGCGAAGCAATATAATCAACAGTATGCGGATTTGAATTGGTTTCAGGGATTAGGAGAAGAAGGGAAGACGTATGTAATCAAGTTTAAAGAGTGGTCACGTGCGAATGCCTATATGATTGATTTAAAAGCTGGATACACAGAGATACTTCCTGAATATGTATCCTATATTGAGAAAAAAGAGTATGAGATTCTTCCGGGCTTAGAAATTATTATGAAGGCTGCGAACCAATATCATTTAAATGTAGATCATATTCTTCAGAAGTTTCAATACAGTATTTCATCTTATGTGTATCTGGATTTTGAGGTCGGAGACTATAACTATCAGTTAAGTATGGATAGACATACCAATTTTTTCTATGAAATTGCCTATTACTATTTCAATAAGTCTAGCTATGTAACTGCATGTAGGTATATTTTGACAAGTCTGGCATCTTCTATTAAAATGAATAATAAGTCAACTATGATTTTGTGTATGAAACTGTTTGAAGAGTTTAGAGAGTTTGTATCGGTTGAATCTTTATATGAATACAAAAATTTAATTAAAGGAGTTTATGAAAATGCGGAAAATGATATCTTCGTTGTTAGCCATTAGTCTATGTCTTATTATTATTACTCTACCAAGTTTTTCAAATTCAGATCAAGGTACAGTATCTCCCTTCGCTCACGGTTCTGGTGGACTGAATTAAAGACATTTCATTTTTACAATGAAACACTAGTAAGAAGAACCACACGACAAAGCCACGTGCCAATGCCCCAATGGGGTCAAGGACGTGGTTTTTTGCTTTAGAGTATCAGACAATTCCATTATTATTATCGGGTAATCTGAAAAAGATGAATCCGTTCTAACTACAACTTATCACGATCCAGTCGCGTTAATATAAGTAATGAATACTATCTTTATCCAGGAGATGAGATGTAATGAGACGGAATCAATGGCTCAAATTCACGGTTGCTTCCGCTCTGATTGGAAGTGTCCTCTTCATGGGTTCATCTGCGTATGCAGCAGCTCCTTCTGTCTTCGTGAACGGGGAGCTTCAATACGATGCGATGATGGTCAAAGGGAATGCAATGATCAAATTACGTGCTCTGTCGGATTCGGCATGGCTTGTTTTTGCATATGATCCGAAGACGCGCGTTGTGATGTTTCATACGAAAGATAACAAGATAATGGTGAAATTACGGGAAGGGGAGAAGAAAGCGACTGTGAACGGCAAATCCGTTCCGATTGACGCCGCAGTCGTGAACAAGAACGGACTGACTTATGTGCCGCTCCGATTCATCAGTGAGACGCTTGGCGCTTACGTGAAGTATAACGCGAAAGACAACCGTGTCGTCGTGCGAACACCTACAGCCCAGCAAGAATATGAGACGCTGATGCACGGCGATCTTACGGAAGCACGCGAGATCGCGTTACAATTGCCAGAGATCTCGGGGGATGCTCCAATGTTGGAATGGGGTGAAGGGTATCATCATTATGCTTTCACGTTCCCCGAAGGAGAAGCCTTGCGATTTATTTTCGATAATGCAGGTTACGACTATGGGTATTACGAGGTCAATGAAGAAGGACTAGCGATCAAGAAATGGCAGTATGATGCTGTAGCTAAGCGTGAATGGGGCATGAAACCGCAATTTACAAGCTCAGTATATTTCTTGAATCACTGGATGGGCGGTGTATATACTTTCGGCAAGATCGATGCGCAAGGGAATAGTCAGGAGCTTGGCAAGCTTCTATCTGAAGAAGTTGCCGGAAGAGTCGTTCCGATTGAAGACGAGAAGCGCACGGATGATTAATAGTCAGGGAGCAGAACATTGTACTTGTTATCATAATATTCATAGGATTGGTAGTTGCCAGAGCCATTACATTACCCGAAGATGGAAATTATCGTATTTATGTTGAGAACAATTCTTTGGATGATGTAATTTTCATTTAATACTAGATAAGAAATTAGAAGGACCTATTGTTTAAGTGAAGAAGAAAATTACTCTAAGATAAAGAGAACTTATGAAGAAAGATAAGAACGAATAATCCCAACCTGTTAAGCTAATAGGTCACAATAGTTTAACTAATGTATCTTTTTCGTTAAAATGGTATAATGTGGGTTATTATCACGAAAAGGAGCTGATTTCCATTTCTGACTTTTTTGATCCTGGATTTAACTCGAACTCGAATATGACTGACCCTGGCGGTCATAAAGCTAATCATGATGTTAATTCGCAAAGATATCATTCAGATGGGGTTCCTGGATTTTGGAGACAGGCAACCAATCTGTTGATTGTAGTAGCAATTATTGCATTCATTATCCTGCTTTTTCGGATCTTTTTATGACGATGGTTGTCAGCTGATAGCTATTAAATCGCTGAATCGTTCGATTGAGAGTCGTTAACTTTGTTACATAATACATCCAGTCTAGTACTTCCTAGAACAACAATCAGGACCGTTAATTAAGGAGAACTCCTTAGTTAGCGGTCTTTTTATATTTATCTGATGGGGACATCACATCACGCTCAAGTATTTTGCAGATCATGAGATAGAAGGTTGTTCCGCCAATGTGGAATATTTCAAATCGAATATAATATTGTACTGGTAAACTATTTTAAATGCTGTCAACAATGTGATTGACAAAATTCCGTTTTCCTTTACTTGTTCAAATAGGTGCTATGCTTTACGCTTTAATCAAGAAATGAAAGCGCTATTATGGGGAGGTAATTAAATATGGCAGAGGTTCAGTTGAAGACTTCAACTCGCGGAGGCGTTCGAGTCAGCGTACAAAAGTTTGGACGTTTTCTCAGTGGGATGGTCATGCCGAATATCGGTGCGTTCATTGCTTGGGGGCTAATTACGGCACTGTTTATCCCAACGGGTTGGTATCCGAATGAGTACTTGGCTAAACTTGTGGGCCCAATGATCACGTACATGCTTCCGCTACTCATCGGATACACCGGTGGAACCATGGTACACAAACAACGTGGGGGTGTCATTGGTGCTCTGATGACGATGGGTATTATTATCGGCACAGATATCCCGATGTTTATGGGCGCGATGATCTGTGGTCCATTGGCAGCATGGGTACTGAAGCAATTCGATCGTTCGATTGAGGGGAAAATCAAACCAGGTTTTGAAATGCTAGTCAATAACTTCTCACTCGGTATTATTGGTGGGATTCTAACGCTAATCTCTTACTCGGGTGTCGGATTTGTAATTGAGCAGATAACGAATTGGTTGTCTTATGGCGTAGAATACCTGGTTAATCACAATCTGATTCCACTGGTGAATGTCCTTATCGAGCCAGCGAAAATTCTGTTCTTGAACAATGCTATCAACCATGGCGTACTGAGCCCGATTGCATTAGATGAAGCATCTAAAGTGGGTAAGTCGATTTTGTTCATGCTGGAGTCTAACCCAGGTCCAGGTCTTGGTATTCTCTTGGCTTACATGGTTGCAGGACGTGGATTAGCCAAACAATCTGCACCCGGTGCTGCAATCATCCACTTCTTTGGTGGGATTCACGAAATTTACTTTCCTTATATTCTAATGAATCCGCGTCTCATCCTTGCAGCCATTGCAGGTGGTGTAACAGGTACGCTTACGTTCACGCTTTTTGGAGCGGGTCTAGTAGGTCCACCTTCTCCGGGTAGCATCTTTGCTTACTTCTTGATGGCGCCTAGGGGCGGAATGCTTGCAGCACTTAGCGGTGTTGTGACGGCAGCAATCGCTTCATTTATTGTCGCTGCACTGCTACTCAGAACGGGTAAACAAGATGACTTAGATGGTGATGATCTGGGGGAAGCAACTTCTAAATTGAAGGAAATGAAATCGGCAGGGTCTCTAGCAGGGAACAACGCTATCGTAGGAAATGCAAGCGTTAATAACAACGCCACTGTGGTAAAGGCCACAATAGATGTGCACACCATTATCTTTGCATGCGACGCGGGTATGGGTTCTAGCGCAATGGGCGCTGCAATCTTACGCAAGAAAATGAAGGCAGCAGGTTCTGATATTTCCGTAATCAATTCGGCTATCAACGATATTCCGAGCGGTGCAGATATTATCATCTCACATAAATCGCTTACCCACAGGGCTCAGCTTAAGGCGCCTGATGCAGAACATATATCTATCGATGACTTCATGAAGAGCCCTGAGTACGACAAGTTGGTTGCTCGACTTACTTGATCAGACATAGTACGAATCTAGAGGCTGTTGTTGATACTAGCGATTTCATAGGTGACGGTCGATCCAATCTGTTGTGTTAGGAGAGTTACGCTAATGAGTGTGTCCAGTAGAACTCGTAACATATTGGAGCTATTGCTTCGGAGTGAGCGTGATCTTACAGCATCAGAAATCGCCACAGAAATCCATGTCAGTTCACGGACGGTTCATCGTGAATTAGCAGCAGTAGCGGATGTGTTACGTGAGCAAGGGATTGAGCTACTTAGGAAGTCTGGTACTGGTATCCGTGTACAGGGTGATAAGGCGAGCTTGGAGAATCTGCATCGGTTGGTCTCTACATCTAATGATATCGAATTCTCATTAGACGAGAGGCAATCTTATATCCTGTGTCTTCTTCTCCGAAATGATGAACCTGTCAAGTTGTTCACCCTTGCACATGAGTTGAAAGTAACCGTAGCGACCATTACGAACGATCTGGATGAGCTTACCGAATGGGTTCAGAAGTTCGATGTGGAACTTGTTCGCAAAAGGGGTTATGGCGTTGAATTATCTGGTAAGGAAGAGCGATTGCGGGAAGTCATTCGACAGCTAGTTAAGCTTAGGATTGACGATGCGGAGCTGATTGCGACCCGTGACGAACGTTCACTTCATCCACTTGACCGGGAGCTGTTCTTGCTTATAGGCAAATCGGAAATGGCGAATATCGAGAATATTTTGTGGAATTGGGAGGCGCATTGGGCGGATCGGATGAGTGAGAATAGCTATACTGATTTACTCATTCGGTTATCCATAGCAATACAGCGTATCCGAGCCGACAGAAGGGTGACTGAACTAATCGCGATAGATCAGACAGTCAATCTTGTATTGCAGGACGTATTGGGAGCACAACGCTTGACTGAAGAGTTGTCTGATGAGTTAGGTCTTCCTATTTGTCCAGCAGAGATAGCTTATATCCTAAGTCTTCTAGAACATGCACGTCAAGAAGATAGTGTTCCATTCCTAGGTGAAGATATAGTACTTGCTCAAATGGTGAGTGAGGTCATCCAACAGGTACAACATGCGATGGGAGTCGACTACAGTGGGGATCTTTCTCTTCGGGATGGCTTATTTCATCATATGAAAGTGAGCTTACAGAGAATCTACGATGGATTGAGTATCCGTAATCCTCTTCTAGACCAGATTCAGAAAGATTATATGGAGCTTTATGGGGTTGTCCGTAAGGCTGTCGATTGTGTATCCCCTAAGCTACATGTGCCTGATGAGGAAATTGGATTTCTTGTTATGCATTTCGGTGCATCGCAGGAACGGATCAAGCAATTACGGAGAGAAGTACGTGCCATTCTGGTATGTACCAGCGGAATCGGATCTTCGAAACATCTACAGATTCGGCTTCAAAAAGAGCTTCCACAGATCGCCATTGTTGATCGGGTTTCTTGGTATGAGGCATCCCGTATTTCGGAGGATACGTATGATCTGATTATCTCTACCGTCGATTTACCTCTAGATCCGTTGCAGTATATCAAGATAAGTCCATTACTTACATTAGCAGAAGTAGAGCAGCTAAGATCATTTATCAAGGTGACGACGCTGGGGAGACAACGCGAGGAGACCATGATTGAGGGGATTACGCCTACGCAGTTCGGATTCGAACAGTTATTGAGTCTGAAGACAACACTGGATGAGATCGTGCTCTTGGTCAAGCGATTTAAGGTCGTTGAGATTCGAGAGCATCAGGTCTACGATCTGACCACTCTATTTGATGAAGCATGCCTAGTTGAGGAAAAAGAGGGCGTACTTATATCTTCATCCTTAGTTGTAGAACGACTAATAGAACGGGAGCGAAGTAGTAGTCAAATGATAACTGGCACCTCTCTTGCTCTGTTCCATACTCGAAGTTCTCACATCCTACGACCCTCGTTGTCGCTTTATCGTCTGGTTCAGCCACTTCCGATGAAGACGACACCACCTAGCCAGTTAAGTCAGTTCTTATTCATGCTTGCCCCTCAGACATTGTCGCGTGAAAGTCTCGAAGTGCTTAGTGAAATCAGTGCCATGTTACTGGAGAGTAGCGTGATTGAATTACTTGAGACAGGTGACGAAATAGCGATTAGAAGCTACTTGACGGTCAGACTGAGAACATTCCTCAGTACTAAAATAGAGAAACGAGTGAGGTTGAAATGAATATTCTCTCCATAGATAAAGTGAAATTGAATGTCACTGCAAAAGATAAATATGAAGTGATTCGTCTAGCGGGTGAATTATTAGTTAACGCAGGACATGTTGAACCAAGTTATATCGATAGCATGATCGAACGAGAAGATTCACTGTCCACGTATATGGGTGGAGGTTTAGCCATTCCACACGGCACAAATACATCTAAAAGGTTCATTAAATCCACGGGATTATCCATCGTACAGCTGCCAGAAGGAGTGGATTTCGGAGAAGGCCATATCGCTAATCTGATCATCGGTATTGCAGCAGTAGGGAATGATCATTTAGAAATTCTGACGAATGTAGGTGTTATTTGTTCGGATGATGATAATCTGGAGCGGATTCTGAAAGCATCCACACCAGAAGATCTAATCGAAATCTTTAATATGAATTTAGAAGAATGAAGGCTGTACATTTCGGCGCAGGTAACATCGGACGTGGGTTTATAGGATTGCTGCTTTCACAATCTGGCTACGAAGTGATATTCTCCGATGTTAATAAGACGCTAGTCTGTGACTTGCAAGAGCGAGGCGAATATACGGTGACGCTGGCAGATGATACGAAGGAACAACTGCTAGTCAAAGGTATAACAGCTATTGATGGAACGGACTTGGAGAAAGTTGCTTCGATTGTTGCAGAAGCAGATATGATCACAACAGCTGTTGGTGTTAACATTCTGAAGCATATCGCGGTTGGTATAGCACGTGGAATTGAACAACGGATTGCGAATGGAGCAGGGAATCTGCATATTATTGCTTGTGAGAATACCATCGGTGGCAGCACCCAGCTGAAAGAGCATGTCTATGGACATTTAGATGAGGCTATCAAGGGGAAAGTCTCCGCAGTTGTAGCCTTTCCGGATGCAGCTGTAGACCGGATCGTTCCCATCCAACATAACGTGGATCCCCTTGCGGTCACGGTAGAGTCGTTCTATGAGTGGGTAGTTGATGCTTCTGCCATGTTGGAGGGTTACGAACCGGTGAAAGGCATTCATTATGTCGATAATCTTAGTCCATTTATTGAACGGAAGCTATTTACGGTTAATACGGGTCACTGTACCGCTGCTTATCTCGGTAACCTCAAAGGGTATGATACGATCCAACAGGCCATGGCAGATGAGTCTATTGTGGATGAGGTAAAAGCTACGTTACAGGAGACAGGAACTGTTCTTGTATCTCGACATCATTTCAACCAGGAGGAGCATGACAAATATATCGATACCATTATCGGACGTTTTGCCAATCCCTACCTTACCGATGAAGTCATCCGTGTAGGTCGATCTCCGATACGCAAGTTATCTCCGAATGATCGGCTCGTCAAGCTAGCCATGCATGCACATGAGTTGGGTATCGAACCGAAACGGCTGGCGAAGGTGATGGCAGCAGCTCTCTGTTTCGATCATGCAGAAGATCCTGAATCCGTTGAGCTTCAACAAGCAATTATGGACACAGGCATCGGGCCAACGATAACGAAGTACACATCCATTCCGGAAGATCATCCTGTATTTTTCCTTGTAGTGGATAGGTATGAACGAATTCTTGCCACACATGCTTAGGAAAGGCTAGAGAGAGGAGAAGTCAATGACTCACATAATGACAGGTGTTGCAGCATCTCCCGGAATTGCGATTGCTAAGGCATTTCGATTAGCTAGTACAGAGCATATTCCACAGAAGCAGACCATTACGGATACGTTAGCGGAAGTAGAACGATTCCGACAAGCGGTTGAGAGAGCGAAGGGCGAGATTGAGGGGATTCGACAATTGACAGTACAAAGGTTGGGAGAGCGGAAAGCGGAAATATTTGAAGCTCACCTGTTGCTACTGGAAGACCCTGATCTGGTTGAAGTTACAGAGGATAGAATCATCGACGAGAAGATGAACGCCGAATATGCGTTGTATGAAGTTACTGTAGGCGTTATGGAAATGCTCCGGGAGATGGATAATGAGCTACTTCGTGAGCGTGCGATTGATGTTAGGGACGTATCTGGACGGGTGATGAGTCAACTCATAGGCAAGCCATATGCTACATTGTCAGGTATTTCTGAGGAGACGGTCATTATTGCGGAAGACTTAACACCATCGGATACGGCACAATTAGATCTGACCTATGTGCTTGGATTCATTACGGAAGTGGGGAGCCGCACATCGCACTCTGCCATTATGGCGAGATCGCTGGAGGTGCCAGCTGTAGTAGGTGCAGACTCAGCGACAGTACTTATCCCCCATGGGGCTATTCTTATTCTGGACGCGACGGAAGGCAAAGTTATCGTGAATCCCTCTGAGCCAGAGTTGATGGAATACCGTGAGAAGAAAGAACGTTATGAAGAACGTAGAGCGCAGTTGAGGCTTCTGTCTAAGCAACCATCGGTTACCTCTGACGGAGTACATCTCGAACTTGCGGCGAATATCGGTAGTGTTGAAGATGTAGCAAAGGTATTAGAAGTCGGAGCTGATGGCATAGGGTTATTCCGTACGGAATTTCTTTATATGGGACGGAGTTCGCTACCAACAGAGGAGGAACAATATCAAGTATATAAACATGTACTAGAGCGATTGGAAGATAAGCGTGTCGTTATCCGGACGTTAGACATTGGAGGAGACAAAGATCTTCCTTATCTGACGTTGCCTAAGGAGAGCAATCCCTTTTTGGGTCTTCGCGCTCTACGATTATGTTTCGATCGACAGGATGTGTTTCGCATCCAATTGCGTGCACTGTTGAGAGCCAGTACGTCAGGTAAACTAAATATTATGTTCCCCATGATAGCGTTACTTAGCGAATGGCATAAGGCGAAGAGCATGCTGGAAGAAGAGCGTACGAAGCTACAGTATGAAGGGATCGCGGTGTCTGATTCTATCGAAGTCGGTATGATGATCGAGATTCCAGCCGCAGCGCTGAATGCCGATCATTTCGCGAAGGAAGTTGATTTCTTCAGCATTGGAACCAACGACCTCATTCAATATACGATGGCAGCAGATCGGATGAACACATCGGTAGCCTACTTGTATCAGCCTTATCATCCTTCTATCTTGAGGCTTGTTCATATGGTTATTAAAGCGGCTAAGCGAGAGGGGAAATGGTCCGGCATGTGTGGAGAAATGGCTGGAGATCCCATTGCGATCCCGTTACTGGTCGGTATGGGTCTGAACGAATTTAGTATGAGTGCTGGCGCTGTATTACCTGCTCGAGAGTTAATTACGCATTTGTCCAAGGAAAAATGGACTTCATTGGTAGAAGAAGTTCTTCTTATGGGAACACAGGAAGAAGTTGGACATTTCGTAGAACAAAGGAGTTTTTTATAATGCTATCTCAAGCCTATACAATTATTCATCCCTATGGGTTCCATGTTCGTCCATCGAAGGTATTTGTCCAAGCAGCAACGAAGTTCCCTTGCCAAGTTCATCTAATAAAAGGGAGTAAAAAAATGAATGGTAAAAGCTCCTTAGGGCTGATGGCTCTAGGTTTAGCAAAAGGCGACGAAGTCACGCTGGAAGTCGATGGAGAGCGCGAGGAGGAAGCACTCTTGGAACTGGGCATCTTACTGACTAGGATATACGAAGAATAGAATCTTAAATGTGAAGAGAAATATTCATGAAGGGTACTCCATCAGATACGTCATCTGTTAGAGTACCCTTTTTGCGTTAACCTGAATAGAAAGTCGATAAAAAGTTGAGATTTGTATACTATCGTCACATGTGAGGTGGTTACATTGCAGACGAAGATACTTATTGTTGACGATGAAGCAGATATTGTGAATTTGCTCCGAGATTATTTTGAGATCAATGGTTATTTGGTTCTAACCGCACAGAATGGAACGAGAGCATTAGAACAAGTAGTGAAGGAACCGGACATTATTCTACTGGACATTAATATGCCAGCAATGGACGGGCTTGAAGTCTGTAAACGAATTAGAAGTCACGTCTCATGTCCTATTCTGTTCTTAACAGCAAAGGTTGCAGATGTAGATAAGATTAACGGATTCCGAATGGGTGGAGATGATTATATCGTGAAACCTTTTTCAATAGATGAGCTTGGCGCAAGAGTGGCTGCGCATTTACGTCGTGAGACAAGAAATCAGAACAAGTCTAAGGTGAACTTTATAGGGGATTTGGTGATTGATTACGGGGAACGTACGGTGTCTTACAATAATGAGTTGATATCTTTTGCCAAAAAGGAATTTGATATCATTGAATTTCTTTCCATGAATAGCGGACAGGTATTTGATAAAGAACGTATTTATGAGTGCTTATGGGGGTTCGATAGCAAGGGAGACAGCTCGGTTGTCGCTGAACATATCCGTAGAATTCGTGCTAAGTTCGCCATGATCAACGAGTTGAATTATATTGAGACCGTCTGGGGAGTGGGATATAAATGGGTAGGATGAAGCGCATGTGGAATAACCTATCGATTCAAAAGACACTCGTTATATACACGATAGGATTTATGTTGTTGGCGACGTTGTTAAGTAGTATTTCTTTTAGTGGACTATATGAATGGAAGAATACGGCTTTGCGAAGCGAGTAATTCATATATATACAATCAAGACCGTTAATTGGGGAGTGATCCTTAGTTGACGGTCTTTATATTCTAATCATTTCTAGGGTAGTCCCTTCTTTTGAAATAAACCATAAAAAACCTAATAGTTAACGTTGACGTTAACTGTGATCAGTAATATAATTTATAAGAAGAGGGTAGAGGTGCGGTGAGTTGAACATATTAAAGATTGAAGATGTGGCGAACCAGACAGGTCTGACGAAACGGGCCATTCGCTACTACGAGGATATTGGGCTCATTCAGGCTGCAGAGAGAACGTCGGGCGGCATACGCATATATTCGAATGAAGATGTGGAGAGAATCAAGAAGATACTGCTCATAAAGGAAGCGCTGGGGTTTTCACTTGCGGAGCTACAGCAGTTTCTTGAATATCGTACGACACTTGATCAGCAGCGAAGCGAATACCGGTCATCTGCTGATCGGGAAGAAAGAAGAGTCAAGCTTGAGAATATGTTATCAAGCATGCGAAAAGAAAAAACGATGATCGATGAAAAGATCAAGCGGATGGAGGATTTTAAAGAGGAGCTGAACAGCATGGAGAAACGTGTGCTGGACGGGTTAGAGAAACTAAAGGAGTAGGAGCACAGTATGGAGACATCACGAGTACAAAGATCAACCTTCTGGACGATCCTAATTGCTGTATTTTTTGGTAACTTTATGGCGTCGCTCAGTACAACAACCATTAATGTGGCTTTACCTGTGTTTATGAAGGATTTTGATGCTAGTCTAAATACGGTGCAGTGGATGTTGTCCGGATTTATGATGGCTACCGGTATTATTGCGCCGATTATAGGTTTTATGGGGGATAGATGGAGCTATAAACGTTTGTACTTGTTTGCTTTAGCTGGCTTTACTATTTTCTCTGCACTATGTTCATTTGCTTGGAGCATTGAATCGCTTATCGCCTTTCGAATCTTGCAGGGGCTGTTCAGCGGGATTATAATGCCTACCACGATGACGATTATTTATCAGACGATTTCGAAGGAGAAGCAGGCGGTTGCCATCAGCTACTGGAGTATATCGGCCATGCTGGCTCCAGCGCTTGGTCCAACCATTGGTGGATGGTTAACCGAGTTATTTGGTTGGAAGTCCTTGTTCTTAATGAACATTCCAATTGGACTTATAGCGGTTATTGTCGCGCTGCGTTACATTCCGAGTTATAAGCTGAGCCGCAGCAGCACGCTTGATTGGATCGGTTTTGGAGCAGTACTGATTGGAACTAGTTCACTGCTCGTTGCCTTTAGCGAAGCTCATAGTTGGGGCTGGACAGGCTGGAAAACACTCGGACTTGCGGCTTTTGGACTGATTATGCTTGCCTATTTCGTGATGAGAACACTGCGTATAAGCAATCCGCTTCTGAATCTGCGCGTATTTATGATACCTCGGTTCACCTATGGGCTAATTATTAACTGTGCTGTTACCATATCTCTATATGCTGCTACGTTATTGGTGCCGATCTATATGCAAAATATTCAGGGCGCATCTAGCTTTACAACAGGGTTGGTTATGTTTCCAGGTGCGCTGGTCATGGTGTTGGTTTCTCTAGCTGTAGGCAGGCTTTACAATAAAGTGGGCCCTGCGCGGCTTATATTTACAGGGTTAATTCTGATGGTAGTGGCCACTTGGGCACTTACCCATGTTGGCTTAACATCGAGTATATTATTCGTTACAGTCTGGCTTGTCGTTCGATATGCAGGGATAGGATTCTGCAACATGCCGGTAACCAATGCAGCAATGTCAGCAGTACCTAGAGAAAATTCGGGTCATGCATCGGCTGTAATGAACTGGATTAGACAGGGAACCGCCGCATTATCGATCAGTTTGTTCAGTTCGATTCTGTCATCTCAGACTTTAGCACATCTGGAAGCAGACGAGGTGACGCTAAATGTTGCGCTTTCGCTCAGTATTCAAGATGTGTTCGTGATTGGAACGATTATTATCATTGTGACGATGCCACTGACGTTGTTGCTCCGTAAGCGCAAAACTAAGGAGCTAGAGGCAGTTTAGTAAGTTAATAGCATCAATCATGTGCTAAGTTATAATGAACAAGAGCTGTCCGGAGAGGTCTATGACCCTTCCGGACAGCTTTATTTTTCGTCGTGCGTAAGGGATTTATAGATTTACATCATTATCTCCAATAAATGAAAGTTGATAAAAAGTTGAGATTTGTATACTATCGTCACATGTGAGGTGGTTACATTGCAGACGAAGATACTTATTGTTGACGATGAAGCAGATATTGTGAATTTGCTCCGAGATTATTTTGAGATCAATGGTTATTTGGTTCTAACCGCACAGAATGGAACGAGAGCATTAGAACAAGTAGTGAAGGAACCGGACATTATTCTACTGGACATTAATATGCCAGCAATGGACGGGCTTGAAGTCTGTAAACGAATTAGAAGTCACGTCTCATGTCCTATTCTGTTCTTAACAGCAAAGGTTGCAGATGTAGATAAGATTAACGGATTCCGAATGGGTGGAGATGATTATATCGTGAAACCTTTTTCAATAGATGAGCTTGGCGCAAGAGTGGCTGCGCATTTACGTCGTGAGACAAGAAATCAGAACAAGTCTAAGGTGAACTTTATAGGGGATTTGGTGATTGATTACGGGGAACGTACGGTGTCTTACAATAATGAGTTGATATCTTTTGCCAAAAAGGAATTTGATATCATTGAATTTCTTTCCATGAATAGCGGACAGGTATTTGATAAAGAACGTATTTATGAGTGCTTATGGGGGTTCGATAGCAAGGGAGACAGCTCGGTTGTCGCTGAACATATCCGTAGAATTCGTGCTAAGTTCGCCATGATCAACGAGTTGAATTATATTGAGACCGTCTGGGGAGTGGGATATAAATGGGTAGGATGAAGCGCATGTGGAATAACCTATCGATTCAAAAGACACTCGTTATATACACGATAGGATTTATGTTGTTGGCGACGTTGTTAAGTAGTATTTCTCTTAACGGATTAGATGAATGGAAGAGCACGATCAATGGGGAATATGACTCAACTGAATTTAGTGACTTTTCGGATGCTAAAGGAAGAACGGTAAGGCTCTCAATGGGGAGAGAATTAGATGAAGAATTGATTACTCCCCAAGATAAAATACTACTGAAAAGCATAGATGTATCTTATACCTTGACGATTCCCTTATTCTTCGGTGGCTGCATCATTCTTGCGGCTTTTTTGTTCTATCGATATAAACTGAAGAAGCCGATTGAACTTATCAATCTGTCCGCGGCCAAAATAGCGAATAACGACTTGGACTTCTCACTAAGAGTTGAGTCCAAGGACGAAATGGGGCGCTTGTGTACTTCACTTGAAATGATGCGGAGTTCACTCGAGAATAATTCTCGTGACATGTGGCGTATGATGGAGGAACGAAGAAGGTTGAATGCTGTATTTAGCCATGATCTAAGAACGCCGCTTACGGTCCTACGAGGATACTCCGATTTTCTTAGCCGTTATGTGCCCGAGAATAAGGTGAGTACGGAGAAGCTACTGTCAACAGTATCCGCCATATCAAAGCATACAGAACGGATTGAAAGTTATGTGGAGACGATGACGGATGTACAGAAATTAGAGGATATTTCGATATCTGCTACCCAAGCAAGTACTCTTGATCTATGCGAGCAGATCACATCCATTGCTCATATGTTGGGCGAACAATCCACGATTCGTGTGGAGGTTGTGAACCGAATGGACGTTGATCGTATCGGCGTGGACACTAGGATGATACTACGAGTGGTAGATAATCTGTTATCCAATGCTCTTCGATATGCCAAGGAGCGCATAGAGATCACTTTACGAATTGTGGGATATGACCTAATCGTTGAGGTATCTGATGACGGTAATGGATTCTCACCAGAGGATCTACAGCAAGGATCGCAGGCATTCTACAGAAATGATACAAATGACAGTATTCACTTCGGGTTGGGACTCTATATATGTAAGTCATTGTGTGAGAAACACGGCGGAGATTTACAGATTTCTAATGGTGAACAAGGAGGAGCAAAGGTAATCGCAAGGTTTAACCTGAATTAGTTGATAAAAAATTGAAAAGTGGACTTTATACTTTCCTTGAGAGCCAAATGAGGAGGGTATTTTTTTTATGAATAACATGCAAATAGAGATTAAGAATCTGAATAAGTATTATGGAAATAAACATGCGCTGAACAATATTAACCTAACGATGGGTCAGGGAATGTTCGGGCTTCTTGGACGGAATGGTGCAGGGAAAACGACGTTGATGAAGACGCTCGCGACCTTGCTGAATAAAAAGAATGGAGATATCACCATATGTGGCGTTCCGATTGAGAATGCCAAAGAAATCCGCCGTATTACAGGGTATCTGCCACAGGAATTCTCGATGTATCCCCATATGGGGGTGTATGAGGCCATGGATTATTTGGGAGTATTATCGGGACTTAGCCTCCGAACACGGAAAGAGAGAATTCCGGAGCTTCTTGAGAAGGTGAATTTAGGTGATCATTATCGAACAAAGGTCAAGGCATTATCAGGTGGAATGAAGAGAAGACTAGGGATTGCTCAAGCTATATTACATGACCCGAAGGTACTGATCGTGGACGAACCAACCGCAGGATTGGATCCAGAGGAGCGGATACGGTTTCGTAATCTGTTGTGTGAGCTTGCTGAGGAACGAATTGTTATCTTATCCACGCATATTGTTGGTGATATTGAAGCGACCTGTGAAAGAATAGCCGTTCTTGACAATGGACAATTGTTATATAAAGGAACCGTCAGACAACTTACTCAAACGGCCGAAGGCAAGGTCTATAGTGCTGAAATAGCTAGAGCGGAGCTAGTTGCATTGAAGGAGAAATATATCGTGACAGGGATGTTAACGATGGGTGAACGTGTTAATGTTCGGTTGATTGCGAATGAACAGCCGACGCCTAACGCAACCTTGTGCGAACCCAACATCGAGGATGCTTATATGCTTCACATGTTTGAAAATGGTGTTGCAACGCACCAACTAGGAGGGATCTCCTAATGTTCTTGAAGGAATGCCGAAAAACGGTCAAAAGTGTCACCTTTGTGATCTATGTTGTTATTCTAGTGTTATTTGCTTACACGCAAATGGGGACAAGCTTTGAGCTAATCGAACCCCCACAGAAGGGGCTCGATAGTTATGGTGTGAAGCATGATGAACATCAAGAGATCATCATCCCAAATGCGGTTGATTCTTTGTATGGTGAATATATGGCCAATTCATTTACAGCATATCCCGTAGGATTCTATAAAGTTGTGAAGTTAAGTGACCAAGAGCAAGGTGAAATGGCTACTATTCTATCCGAATTAACTGGACTGTCGTCAGATGAATTGATGGCAGCTACTGGCATGGATGACTTAGGAATAACAATTAACGAGAACAATACGGTCATAAACGAAAAAGGTGAGATGACCATTGTAGTCCCGGAAAAGGGGGAAGACGTGTCACTTTCGGACGTTTCCATTGAGCCAAAGCTGACCTACGAACGTTTCCATGAGCTGATGAAGCAAGCAGACAGTCTCATTGGGGGCGGTTCAAAATACAGTGATATGTATTTGACTCAATTCGGTGCAGTACCAATGACATACGACGATGCATTGGCAGATTATAACGAAGTCGTTGGAAAAGATAAAATAACGGGGGCTTTAGCACGTTTATTCTGTGATTACTTAGGTATCTTTCTCTCGATATTTCCCGTTTTTATAGCCGTCGCTTTAGGTTTGAAAGATCGTCGAGCAAAAATGCAGGATTTAATGTATACGAGACGAGTATCTTCCTTTAGATTGATGTTTACTCGTTATTGTGCCATGGTAGCGGTCATGTTCTTGCCTGTCCTTCTGCTAGCATTGTATGCAACCGTTAGTACGGCAAATCAATATACGGGAGTTGATATAGATCTCTTTGCCTTTATCAAATACTCACTCGGATGGCTTCTGCCTTCCCTTATGGTATCAACAGCAGTCGGTGTTTGCTTGACTGTGTTAACAGATACTCCAATAGCTATAGCAGTTCAGGGGTTGTGGTGGTTCATTGGGCTTAACATGGGAATGCAACATATGGAGGGTGGTTACGGGATGGATCTTGCCGTACGACACAATAAGATCGGAAATACAGGGACTTACTTGGACAATTTTAATACGCTGGTGATCAATCGGTTCAGTTATGTACTTATGGCCATGGTTCTAATGATCGTATCCGTGGGCATCTATGAACTGAAAAGAAGGGGGAAACTCGATGTTCTCGGTCGTATTAAGAAAATATTCATTCATCGCTAAGTCGAATCTAAAACATAACTTTCTTATTCATATCATAGTGGCATTACTACTTCTATGTCTAACACCCTTGATCTTCGGAATAAGCAATCTGGACGCAGCAGCATCAGCGGGTCCTCTTGAGATGTTTGTTTCATTGATTGGAATCATGCTATTAACTCCTGTCTTTATGCCAGAACAACATAAGGATTTACGCGATCTTGTTGAGACGAAATACACCTCGCAGACGGGGATTTATTTCGTTCGAACGTTCACTGCAGTGGTCGCCATGTTGGTCATGATTCTCTGTTTTGTTGTCTTTATGAATGTTAATGGTAGCACATTTCCTTTATTCAAATACCTGATAGGTACCTTTTCCAGTGCTTTGTTCCTTGGTGCTGTGGGAATGTTCTTCTCTGGAATTAGTGATAATATAGCCGTCGGATACATGATTCCACTCTTCTATTATGTTTTTAATATATCGGCAGGAAGTAAGTACGTAGGGAATCTATATCTCTTCTCGATGTCTTCCAAGGACAGCTTCGAGGAGAAATATTGGCTTATGGGTACTGCTATATTACTTATCATAATCACGTTGTTCATCAAAAAGATGACTAGAAAGGCAAGATAACATTTACTTGGAACCAAAGCCCATCCATTACAAGATGGGCTTGAATTCCATCAATCTACAGGCAACTTTACCGTGAAGGTAGAACCTACTCCAAGTTCACTTTTAACCTCAATCGTACCGCCGCATAAGTTGATAATACGATAGACTAGGGGGAGCCCGAGTCCGTTCCCTTCAGCGTTGCGGGCATGATCTCCTTGATAGAACTTCTCAAATATATGTTTCCGAACACTCTTCGTCATACCAATACCTGTGTCGGTGATGATCACAGCTATACAGTGATCCGTAGTAGTAAGACTAACTGATATTTCTCCGCCTTCTGGCGTGAATTTAATCGCGTTTCCGAGCAGATTCAACCACACTTGCATCATAAGTTCTTCGTTTCCGTGATACATACACTTCTGGAGCTCAATGTTCAGTGTCAGTTGTTGTGGTGTCCATATCGATTCTAGTAGTAGTAAGGCTTGGCGGACTTGTTCATCTAATCGATACTCTCCTTTATTCGTGATCATTTCTTGGTTTTCAAGCTTGGATATTTTGAGGATATTACCAGACAAGGTTGACAACTGCCGAGCACTATTCACAATCATTCCGGTATATTCGTCATGTTCTTCCTTCGTAATGGTCTTATCTTGCAACAGCGTGGCATAACCTTCAATGGCTGCGATCGGCGTCTTGAATTCGTGTGACACGTTGACAACGAAGTCATTGCGAAGTGTCTCTATACTTTGTAGTTCTTGGACCATGATATTGAAATGATGTGCGACTTCACTAATTTCACGAACACGATGGGATTCATTCAGATCAATGTTAAAGTTTCCTTTTGCTATTTCTTTAGCTGCGTTACTGAAATCTGTAATAGGGGACAAGATTTTCTTTCCTACATACATAGTGATGATGTAACCCGTCACGAGGCTAAAAAACATCATGAATAGAATGGGTACAAAATGAGTATTACCATGAATAAATAAATTCCCGTAGCGGACATAGACAAATGCTAAGATGGCCATCAGGAAAGTGGATACTAGCATGCTAAAGAAGATTAAGGATACGAAAGACCACCATAGACTTCGATTATTTTTTTTGATCATGTCCATTTCACCGCTTTATATCCTAGACCTCTGACCGTAATGATCTCGAAATCGGGACATGCCTTAAAACGTTCCCGCAAGCGGTTGATATGCACAACCACGGTGTGTTCGTCCGATTCTGTATCCATCCCCCATATTTCATCCATTAACTGTTGTTTGGTGAAGATCTTATTCGGATAAGATAGTAATTTATATAACAGATAGAATTCTTTCTGCGGAAGAATAATCTGCTCTTCATGTTGAACGACCGTTAGTGAATCATATTCGAGTAGGCTATCGCCGCATATAATCTTGCGATCACTGATAATCTGGGCACGACGAAGGAGTGCGCTGACACGCAGAACCATCTCGTTCACATCAATGGGTTTAACCATGTAATCATCAATTCCAATGAGGAAACCTCGCTGCTTATCCGTGAAGCTTTCTTTGGCCGTTACCATTAAGATCGGAAGGTTATAGTTCGCTTCTCTAATGGTTCTAGTAAGGTCATAGCCATCCATACGAGGCATCATAATATCACAGATCATTAGATCCACGTATTCTTTATCTAATATAGCTAGTGCAACCTCTCCGTCTTCCGCAGCTTGTGCGCGGTAACCATTTCTGGTTAGAACAGTGCAGAATAGTTGGCGCAATGTAGGATCATCCTCGACTACAAGGATATTAAACATATCGTTACCTCCAGAAGCTCTGATATAGTAAGTTTCTATAAAATATAAGAATGCATAAGTTTCACTTGATAATTTTTTCCTTAAGTATAACCCATAAATATAAAGTGAATATCAACCAGATTAATTGCGTCATTTCAATGACGTTTAGATTCAGTTTAGGTTTAGTTTACAAATCGTTGATATACTTAGGGAAGTTAGTACATTAGATAAACTAATAAAGAGAGCCTACGTATTGGAAGGGGAGAGGTACCGATGTTGCAATTGAAAGATATCACCAAGAGTTATAAGACTGGGGATTTCACGCAGGTAGCACTGAACAAAGTAAGCCTTAATTTTAGAGAAAGTGAATTTGTAGCTATTCTTGGACAGAGCGGGTCTGGTAAGACTACGTTACTAAATGTGGTTGGTGGACTGGATCAGTATGACAGTGGAGAGCTAATCATTAACGGACAATCCACCAAACATTTTCAAGATAGCGATTGGGATGCATACCGTAATAATAGTGTTGGCTTTATATTTCAAAGTTATAATCTGATTTCGCACTTAAGTATCGTGGATAACGTAGAGATGGGGATGACACTGAGTGGTGTATCTTCATCTGAGA
Organism: Paenibacillus sp. Y301; assembly: GCF_059445505.1. Classification (NCBI taxonomy): domain Bacteria; kingdom Bacillati; phylum Bacillota; class Bacilli; order Caryophanales; family Paenibacillaceae; genus Paenibacillus; species Paenibacillus sp. Y301. The sequence continues at coordinate 91,113 of NZ_JCAIUL010000015.1, forward strand.
AGAATAAGAAGGCCATGGAAGTGCTAGAGAAGGTTGGATTGAAAGACCATGTACACAAGAAACCGAACCAGTTGTCTGGGGGACAGATGCAACGTGTGGCCATCGCTCGCGCGCTAGCCAATAATCCAGATATTATTCTCGCAGATGAACCGACAGGTGCCTTGGATTCAGAGACTAGTGAACAGATCATGGATTTAATCAAGACGATTGCGGAAGATAAGCTAGTTATTATGGTTACTCATAACCCTGAATTGGCGGAACAATACGCGGATCGCGTTATCAAGTTCTCTGACGGTAATGCGGTATCGGATAGCAATCCACTAGCTAATCAAAAGACAACGTCCAAATATACGCTTAAGAAAACAAGCATGAGCTTCTTCACGGCATTGAAATTGTCGGGCAAGAATATTGCGACGAAGAAGTGGAGAACGGGATTGACTGCTTTTGCATCCAGTATTGGGATTATCGGTATTGCGTTAATTCTATCCTTGTCTAATGGGTTTGATAAGCAGATCAGTTCTTATGAAGCAGGTGCAATGTCGAATTTCCCGATCACGATAAGCCAAAATGCGATGAGCGTTGATATGTCTGACCATGCAGCTATGAGTGGCACGAATCTTCCGACTTATCCGACAGAGAAGACATTAATTCCATATGATCCAACGGAGAATTCAATCATTCATAAGAATGTACTGACAACGGAATATTTAGCTTATCTGGAGAAGATCGATCCTAAGTTAATCGATGGCATTTCCTATACACGAACCGTGAATATGAATATGTTAACGTCCAACGGAGACAAGGCAACGACTGTCAATAAGGGGAATATTAGCTTTTCACCTTATCCTAGCAAACAAGGGGACGAATCTGGAAGTTACTTAGAACAGTACTATGATGTGCTCGAGGGAAGTTTCCCAACGAAGATGACGGATATCGTATTGATCGTGGATGAGTACAACCGGTTGAACAATGCGGCACTTGATGCGCTCGGTATTAACTACGATGTAGATAGTATCAATCTAACCGAGCTCATTGGACATGAATTGAAGCTCATAAAGAATAATGATTATTACGTAAAAAAAGACCAGCAGTTCGTAGTGAATGGAACAGCATCGAATTTAATGGATATGTATCATAGTGACGAAGCTATAACCTTAAATATTGTCGGGGTTATTCGTGGCCAGGAAGAATCCAAAATGTCTACATTACCTGCTGGAATCGCATACTCTGATGAACTTGCAACCATGTTCATTGAAGATGCTAAGAATTCAGAGATTGTAAAAGCCCAACAGACAGCAGACTATAACGTGTTAACAGGGCAAGTCCTGTCTGAAGGTATAGCTGGAAGTGGTATGGCAGGGATGAGTCAAGCGGGGATGCCAACGATGGATCCAAGTATGGCTGCTGCTATGGCATCAGTAACTCCAACGATGTCCACCAAGGATGATATTCTTGCCTCTCTAGGAGCAACCGAGATTCCAACATCGGTGTCTCTATATCCAATAGATTTCAGTTCGAAAGAATCGATTACTGCTTACTTAGATAAGTGGAATACGGACTTGGCAACGGAAGATAAAGTGTTATACACGGACTTGGCCGCTATTGTGACAAGTATTTCGGGAAGCATCATGGATGGGATTACGATGGTCCTCATTGCATTTGCTGCAATCTCTCTTGTGGTATCACTTATTATGATTGCAATAATCACTTATATTTCAGTCATGGAAAGAACGAAGGAGATTGGTGTTCTTCGTGCCTTGGGCGCAAGAAAGAAGGATATTACGCGAGTATTTAATGCAGAGACCTTTATTATTGGTACTTGTTCAGGAGTTCTTGGTATTGGGATCACGTATTTGTTGACAATTCCGGTCAATGCAATCCTGTATAATATGACGGAACTTTCGAATGTTGCACAGCTTAATCCGCTACATGCTCTAACACTTGGCATTATTAGTGTAGTACTTACGATGATTGGTGGGTTCATTCCTGCTAAGATGGCATCGAAGAAGGACCCTGTGTCCGCTCTTCGCAGCGAGTAATTTAAATAGACACAACAAAGACCGTTAATGGGGATTACTCCTTATTAGCGGTCTTTTTAACATATAAGAATTTATAAGTATTTCTCTTATAAATAGACTTATATTTCAACGCTAAACGTTTCTTCGCCGCTAAAGGACGGTGATGCCGTTTATGCTTGAATATCTATTCATTTAGTCCAAAAAAGTATGGATTTTGTCTAGAACTTCTCGGGTAACAGAGCTCGCAGCTTGGCCGACAATTTCACAACGCCTTGCTTTCCAATCAAGCGTTTTTATCTGATCGCTTAGTATCACACCCGTAATAGTATCCTCTTCCGTCAATTTCACTTCGAAAGGATATCCCTTTATATGATTCGTGATGGGGCAGAAGGCAGCAAATCCAGTAGCTTGATTGAATGCCTTCGGAGATAATACGATAGCAGGTCTTCGCCCTGCCTGTTCGTATCCTGCTTGTGGGTCAAAGCATAGATAAACCAAATCACCGCGTTCTGGAATACTCAAAGAGATTCATTCCCTTCAGATTTTCCGAAATCTATTTCGTTATGTCGATTCGTTGGAGTAATCTGAGATAGTAATTCTTCTAATGTCGGTTTTTGTTTCACAGGCATTAGGCTTAGCCCACCCTTATCATCGAAATCTAACTGCACTTCAGTACCTTCACCAATACCTAATTTCGAGGTGAATTGCACAGGAATTCGTAGAGCGAGACTATTCCCCCACTTCTGAACTTTAACAGACATGGCGCTCATCCTTTGTTCATTTGATTCCTCCATTATAGCATTACCTCCTTATCGGGTAGATACATAGTATATACATGAAAGGGAGATATATTCCCTTATATGACGCCTAAAACAACTAATGCAAGATGATCTAGTCTATGGTAACCTTTTACTAATTCTAATTTAAAGTATATTAGTAATCTCTATGATGAGTTATTTTCAGAGTAACATAGAAGAGGGAGTGTTATCATAACGGGATCTAAAAGTAGGTTGAAACGATATCTCTATGATTATCTGACGTTAAAGAAAAGGATCATTATCATTTTCCTGATTAGTTCATTGATTCCTTTTATTACGATCATTCTAATATCTTACTTTACGATCTACTCTATTCTCACCAATAAAATTCAAACCGGAATTCAGAATAATCTAAGACAAGTGAAGCTTTCTTTAGAGAATTCCATCAACAATCTAAATCATGTATCACAACAGTTTGCAATTGGAGGAATCGTTGGGAACAAGCTCGATAAGTTACAGTCCACTAGCGAGCCTTATGATCGATCGCAGTTGATTAGTGAACTGAAGGAAGAATTGGGCCTGATCACCTTTACGAACCCGAGCATAGGACTTACGCTATATTATTTTCAAAATGATGACAGGTATGAACTTGAGAATTCAGGTGTGAAGGATCATTTTTCTCCGAAAGACCTACCCCTACTAGCAGAATATAGTAAAATTTCTTATTATGGACCGCATGTTAGTAACAATCGCTTCGACAATCAGTATGTATTATCTGCACTGAGAAAAGTAGACTTATCAAGTCTTGAGGATGTTTATATTTATATTGAAACGGGGTTCAAGTTAACCCAGAACATTCTGCATAACGATGCGATTGGTGGTGCCACATCTCATATATTTTTAGATAACCATGGGAGAATTGCCTATAGCGATGCTACGGATGCTTTCCAGATGGGTACGTTCTTTCCACATTTCGATAAAGAGCAATTGTCAGGTACACAGAGTGGGTATTATTGGTTCAGAGAGGTAAGTAATCAAGGTTGGAGCATCATATCCCTCACCCCGAAGTCGGACTATAACAAAGAAATGAATCGATGGTTTATCCAGATCGCTTTGTTCTCCCTACTATTCCTTGGAATGGCTCTATTCCTGGCTTGGTTACTGTGGACAATGATATATCGACCTCTAAAAGGATTTAATAAAGAAATACAACTTATGGCGCAGAATAATGTTCAGGCCACAGTTGTGCAGACGAGAATACCGGAGTTTGATCTGCTATTGCATCAATTTCAACATATGAAGAACCAGATCTGGGACCTATTTGCTGAAGTCGAGACCAAAGAAAAGCGCAGAGCCGATCTTGAAGTGGAGAAGTTGTTATACCAGATCAATCCACATTTCCTAATGAATACGCTCGACACGGTGCATTGGCTAGCTGTCATGAATGGCCAAGATGAGATTGACCGTCTGGTCTCCTCATTAAACAAATTGTTACATTACAACCTAGGCAAATTAGGTCAATCCTCAACGATTCACGAAGAGATTGAAGCAGTCAAACAATACCTGATTCTACAGCAGGTTCGCTATGATTTTCAATTCGACGTACATATTCATGTGGATCAAGAAGTATTGGATATTCCTATTCCACGATTTATTCTGCAACCGCTTGTGGAGAATTCTCTCTATCACGGGTTAGATGATGATGGTTATATTGAAGTAGATGTTCGGCTAACCGATTACATTGACATCTCCATTCGGGATAACGGTTCGGGGATGTCTCAAGAGAAGATTCAGCATTTACTTCACACCACAGAGACGGAGAATCGCAAGGTCGGTATGGGAATTGGGATGAACTATGTGAAGCGTATGATTGAGGTCTATTATGGCGGACAGGCTGAACTAAGGGTAACTAGTGTCATCGGTACAGGAACAACCATTCACCTAAGCTTACCTATTGGAGGTGCAGTCCATCATGATTAGAGTGATCGTCGTTGATGATGATAAGCTGGTTCGCAAGGGATTGATATCGGCCATGCCATGGCAGAACTTCGGGATGCAAGTTATTGGAGAAGCGAGTAATGGGGAGAAGGCACTAGCTTTCCTCGCTGAGAATGAAGTTGAGTTAATGCTTACAGATCTGTCCATGCCTGTCATGTCAGGTATTGATCTAATGAGAGTGGTTCGGAAAGAGTATCCCCATGTGCATATTGTTGTACTGACACTTCACCAGGATTTCGAATATATACAGGAAGCTATGAGGCTTGGAGCTATCGATTATATTGCGAAGGTTCAGTTAGAGAAGGAGAAATTCGAAGAGGTTCTTGAGAGAATTCATAATCGAATGATGGAACAAGATCTGCTGAGCAGTAAGGGGAAACACGATATTCCTGATCACGAGGTTTTCACCATGAACGAAGGGTATGTGTTGCTCTCGACAAATCCTATATCTAGTAGTAACAGGGTAAGAACATGGATATCCTGCCATCATGGCCGCGTAGCGGAAGTGGGTTTTAATCTATTTTTTTGTCTACCTCCAAGTCATCCGGAAAGTGACATTTGGCTTGAGAGTCTATTGAAAGAGTTAGATACCTATTCGGATTGGGTGATGATGAGGCTGAGTGGAATTCAGAATGTAAGGAAGGAAGAAGTCTTTGCGTGGATTCGAGAATATAAGGAGAAGGATTTCTTCTACGATTACAATCCAAGGATGAGAATCTTGGACAGATCCATGGACGCTGTAGAATGTGCAGAACAAGAGCGTACACAAGAAATCTTGACGTTACTAAAGACCAATTGGCATGCTATGGAATGGATTTATCAGGATACTTTATATCAGACAAATATACAGGAACTGAAACTTCAACGGATGTCTCAAGCCAAGTTAATTGGGTTCATGTATGTACTTGTGGATCGTTGGAACCATCTCTTTGTCAAAATCATCCCTGTGTCTCTGCAACTCCAAGATTCTTTCGATTCCTGGCAACAAGTTGAACGCTGGATTGATCAGACACGTCATCATATTCGCCATGCCTTGGATAAGGTTGAATTCTCACCAGAGGTCATGAAGTGTATTATGAAGGCGGTTGATCTAGTCCACGAAGAGCTTGACCAACAGATAACAGCTACAGAGATAGCTAAAAGGGTCAATATGAGTCGCAGTTATTTCAGTCAATGCTTCAAAGAGATCGCTGGCGATAACTTCAATGTTTATCTACGACAAGTAAGAATGGATAAAGCGAAGCATTACCTTCATTACACGAATAGAACCATTACGTGGATCGCCAATAACGTTGGATATGAGGATGATAAATATTTCAGTCGTTCCTTTCGTGAGCACACAGGGATACTTCCTAGTGAGTACCGTGTGAAGGTGCAAGAAGGTAGACATATGTCTACAGATTAGGTAGGGGAATGTTGGGATATGAAATAGGGAGAAGCGACGGCTGAGGACATTCAAGGTCATCTCTCTATCTATAAATGTAACCGCTTTCTATCTAATGGGAGTTGAATTCTATGTTACCTTAGGGGTGTAAGAAATATATGGATGAAAGAAGGGGCGAATATGAAGAACACGAAAAAAGTCATGGTTGCAACACTAGCAACCGTCATGTTGATCCTGTCTGCATGTGGAAATGGTAATAATACTTCCAGTAAAGAGGACGTCGTTACCCAAGACCCAATCGACCCATTCGGTAAGTATAGTCAGCCCATCACGATTAATATTGGTAAAGAAGTAGACTCGGCGGACAAAAGCTTACCATCCGGAGACACACCTGAGAATAATACCTATACCAGATATGTGAAAGAGAAATTGAATATCGATACGAAGATTATTTGGCAAGCTGGCGTAGGGAAGGATTACACACAGAAGGTTAATCTATCGATTGCCAGTAATGATTTGCCAGACGCGCTTGTTGTCACAGACACCCAGCTAAGACAGATGGTGAAGAGCAATCAGCTTGCTGATCTGACGGAAGTTTACGAGCAATATGCTTCACCTACACTTAAGGGAATTATCGAAACAACCGAAGGACTCGCTATGAAATCCGTTACGTTTGACGGTAAAATGTATGCTCTACCTAACGTGACAGCAGAATCGGATATGCAGCATATCATGTGGATTCGTAAAGATTGGTTAGATAAACTAAATCTTGAAGTGCCAAGAAATTTGGATGATTTGGAAAAGGTTGCGAAAGCATTCGTTGAACAAGATCCAGATGGTAATGGCAAAGCAGATACGATAGGTATCACCGGTCCACAATCGGGAGGTCTACTTAATGCAGACTTTATTAATCCCAATAACAATAACTATGGTTTCGACCCAGTCTTTGGTGCTAATCATTCCTACCCAGGCTTCTGGTTAGAAGGTGCTGATGGCAAGCCAACGTACGGTTCGATTGAGCCGGAAACCAAGGTAGCCCTTGCCAAGTTGAGAGATTTATATGCGAAGGGATTAATTGATCAGGAGATGAGTATCCGTAAGGATGCACAGGAATTAATCAAGAATGGAACTTCCGGTATTTATTTCGGACTATGGTGGGCGGGTGGTTATGGTCCATTAGCAGATGCTATAAAGAACAATCCCGAAGCCAATTGGCAGGCTTACACTTTATTAGATAGTAATGGGGAATTCACCCCTCATATGGGGACACCGTCGAATCAATATCTTGTGGTTAGTAAGGACTATAAGCACCCAGAAGCAGCGATTAAGATGGAGAATCTCTTGTTAAGAGATGAATCCACATTTGATGTGAATGTAGGCATTGGTAACTATCCATTGCGTATTGTCTTTGCTCCAATGGATGAGATGTACGTTACCTATAACATGATGAAAGAAGTATTGGCAGGTACGAAGACCGCAGCAGATTTAGATCTTCCGGGCTATAAACTACTGAAGTCAGACGCTGAGAATATTAAGAAAGTTAAACTTGAGCCTTATGATAAGGTGGATATCCAGTATTGGGACCCTAATGCAGATAATGGGGCGTGGAAGCGACTTTATTCCACAATGGTCGGTATAGCACCACTTATGGAGCCGTATAAGAAAACCTACAGCTTAACATACTCGCAGACGAAGACCATGGAGAGTAAATGGGCTACGCTAGATAAGATGGAGAAGGAAACCTTCCTTAAGATTATTATGGGGGCAGCTCCGCTAGATTCATTCGATAAGTTCGTCGTGGATTGGAAAAAACAAGGTGGAGATGAGATTTTGGCTGAGGTAGCGGAATTAGCGAAGTAACATGGATTCAAGGTAGAGCTGGCATCAGAGAGTCTTGGCTCTCTGGTGCTCTTCTATCAACAGATGAGAAAGGAAGAGTGATGAACCATGGTAAACAAGGGATTCGCTAAACATTACTACCTCATGCTTCTCCCCGGCTTCATCTGGTTGACCTTGTTCAGTATTGTTCCTATGTTCGGGATTGTGATGGCTTTTCAAGACTATAATCCTGGACTTGGTATACTCCAATCGGAGTGGGTTGGACTGGATAATTTCAAATACATGTTCTCGCTTAACGATAGTGGGACGATTCTTTTTAACACAATCTTTATAGCCGTTATGAAGATTATCGGAAATCTATTCATTCCACTCCTTTTTGCGCTATTGCTGAATGAACTAAGGATCAACTATCTAAAAAGATGGATTCAGACGATCGTTTATTTACCTCATTTTATCTCATGGGTTATTCTATCAGGCATTTTACTAGATGTATTTGGATACACAGGACCGGTGAACCAGTTGCTTTCAGTGTTTGATATGAAACCAATCTTATTTTTTGGTAGAGCAGATTTATTTCCAGCCCTGGTGGTAGGGAGTGATGTCTGGAAGGAATTCGGGTTCAATACGATTATCTATCTAGCAGCCTTAACAGGAATTAACCCTTCTTTATATGAGGCTGCAGCCATCGATGGAGCATCACGGTTACAACGAATAAGAAATATCACGATTCCAGGGATCGTATCCGCTATTATACTTCTGTCCGTACTTAGTTTAGGGAATGTCTTGAACGCAGGGTTCGAACAAATCTTCAATCTGTACAACCCACTTGTCTATTCCAGTGGCGATATTATTGATACGTGGGTATATCGAACGGGGCTTGTGAATTTACAGTTCAGCTTAGCAACAGCAATGGGCCTACTCAAGTCGGTGGTCAGCTTCACAATGATTACTGTGTCTTACTACTTAGCAGCCAAGTTTGCCAATTATCGTATCTTTTAATATAAAGGAGCTACGTCTATGGTCAAAGATAATACAGCAGGCTCCAGGCTGTTCGATATCTTTCTTATCATCATTCTGGTGGCTATTGCGCTCTTATGTATACTTCCTATATGGTATACGCTTGCCGTCTCCCTTAGTGATAATGCAGCAGCAAGCTCAGGTAAGGTAGGATTGTGGCCGGTAGGTTTTAACTTTAGTTCCTATAAAGAGATTATGGGAGATCGCAAATTTTTCAATTCATTCTGGATTTCCATCCAACGCGTGGTCTTAGGATCAGGTCTGAATTTTGTTATTATTCTGCTGATGGCCTATCCGTTATCCAAAGGGGCTAAGGAGTTACCTTTTCGTAATGTATTGATGTGGATTCTTGTCTTCACAATGCTCTTTAATGGGGGACTAATCCCTTGGTATATGACAATCAAATCATTGGGGCTTATCAACAATATTTGGGCACTTGTTCTAGGAAGTAGTGTTCCTGTGTTTAGTGTTATCCTCGTTATTAACTTCTTCCGTAATTTACCCAAGGAGCTTGAGGAGGCTGCGCTAGTAGATGGAGCGGGACCTTGGCGAATGATGATTCAGATCTTTGTTCCGCTCGCAGGTCCGGTTATTGCTACAGTAACCTTGTTTAGTATTGTGTATCACTGGAATGAATTCTTTAATGGGTTGGTGCTGATGTCGACCGCAGATCACTATCCGCTACAAACCTATATTCAGCAGATGGTCGTTGTGATTGATGCCAATACGATGAGCGCTGAGCAAATTCAACGAATGAGTGAGTTATCTAATCGGACCTTGAACTCAGCCAAAATCTTTATTGCGATGATCCCTGTACTTGTGGTGTATCCGTTTCTGCAACGATTCTTTATCACAGGCATCACATTGGGCTCTGTTAAGGAGTAAGACGAAATAAGTATGATGACTGATGACTAAACGAAAGGCGAAAGCGCGAGGGATTCTCGCGTTTTCGCTTTTTTGTATGTGAGAAAGCCAGTTCTTCGAGCTAGCGTTCTTTGAAATATTTCTTTGAAATTGGCATATTCACAGTCATAAATACTATATAAGAATGGAAGCTTGTTACAGATTACTAGCTAGATAGGGGATAGATATATCTGATAAAGGGTTCTTTTTGGAGAGAGATGTAGGTGTTATTTCTGGTGGGAAAGAGATGAATGATTTGGATGGTAAATGATTTACTTTATTTATGTTTATTTAGAAAATAATATTCTGAAAGCATTTACATTTTGGTTGTTGTTTGTTAATCTATGTTCAAGAATTATTGATAAATATTACCAGAAGGGGAGTGAAGCAGATTGAATCATAATCAGAAATATGACGTTGTCGTGATGGGTGGAGGTATCTCTGGTGCAATGGCGGCGATTGCTGCTTCGAGTACAGGAGCAAGGACTTTAATTGTAGAATCGCAAGGTTTCTTAGGAGGAACGTTAACGGCTAACGGAGTAGGACCCATGATGACGTTCCATGCAGGTGAGAAGCAAGCCATTCAAGGATTTACAGACCAACTGATTGAACGCCTGAAGCGACTGAATAAATCGCCAGGGCACATTTTTGATACGGTAGGGTTCACTTATTCGGTTACGCCATTTGATGCAGAGGCAATGAAGCATGAACTGGAGTTAATGGTGGTGGAGAATGGCGGAGAGATTCTATATCATACGATGCTAGCTGGAGTGAAGACAGAGGATGGTAAGGTGATTAGCATCACGGTATGCAATAAATCGGGACTTAGCGATATTGAGTCTACAGTGTTCATAGATGCCACGGGTGATGGTGATCTGTCCGCTAAGGCAGGTGTGGAATATACGAAAGGCAGAGAATCCGACGGGGCAACTCAGCCGATGACACTTAATATGAAGATGTATAACGTGAATATTCCTAGAGTGAAGCAATATATCCATGCACATCCGGATGACTTCCCACTATACAACGGTGACACTTCCATTATTGAGAAATCTTCACGTTTATCTGTAGGTGGCTTCGATAGTCTATTCAGAGAAGCGAAGGAGAAAGGAGAAATATCAATCCCTCGTGAGAACATTCTATTCTTTGAGACGAACAATCCTGGGGAGGTCATTCTGAATACGACTCGGATTTTAGGTCATGATGGCACTGATGCGTACAGCTTGAGCAAAGCAGAAATGGTAGGACGGAAACAATGCCGGGAGCTTGAATTGTTCGTACATAAATACATTCCTGGTTTTGAGAATGCCGTTGTAGAATCTACGGGTCCATCTATTGGAGTTAGAGGTTCCAGACAGATCAAAGGGATCTATACATTAACGGCAGAAGACCTTCTTGAACAACGACAATTCGAAGACACGATTGCCCACTCGGGATATCCAATCGATATTCATAGTCCAGATGGCGAAGGAACGAAACATCAGAAGTTGGTGTGGGGTGGCATGTACAGTATTCCGTACTCTTGCATGATTACCGAATCCGTGAAGAATCTGATTGTCATTGGTAGATGTATCTCAGCGACCTTTGAAGCGCAAGCAGCGATGAGAACAACACCTACTACAGGAGCCATTGGTCATGCCGGAGGAGTTGCTGCCGCGATGGCGGCCAAGATGGGGACTACGGTTCAAGATGTGAACATCAAAGATGTGCAGACGGTACTGAAAGAACAGGGTGCCTATCTGGAAGTCTAGCAGAATATAGGTAACGAAGGTATTGGCATGTAATGTAACCAATGTGAGAGGGGAAATGTTTGTGACATCTTTAATGTGGTTTCAAGCTATCGGAATTCTGGTCATTTTCTTAGTGTTTATAGGTTTAATGATGACGAGGAAGCTACCAACGATTCTCGCACTCCCCACGATGGCGATACTGTTTGCGTTGATAGCAGGGGTGCCATGGATGTCGAATGATCCAGAAGCGACTACCATCGCGAAGACCGTTCTATCTGCTGGCTCGATGCGGTTGTCAGGCGCAATCGCAGGCTTAGTGTTCGGTGCTTGGTTCGGTCAGATTCTCAATAAAGTTGGCATTACGAAATCGATCATACGCAAAGCTGCTGAACTTGCGGGTGATAAGCCGATGATGATTGCAATTCTATTCTTTGTTACTTCTTCCATTATATTTTCTGCAGCTGGCGGCCTAGGTATGGTAATCCTCGTCGGAACGATCGTGATTCCGATTATGCTGACAGCTGGAATATCACAATTCGTTGCTTCAGTCGTCGTGCTATCGTCCGTTGGTGTGGGTGCTCTATTCAACGTATCTAACTGGGCGGTCTATGTAGATGTACTGGGTCTACCCGTTGACACAATTGCCAATTACACATTGGTTGCAGCATTGCCATTAATTATTGTTTCCTTAGCTATGATTGTCTTTTATATCAGGAAAGACGGGAAGGGAAGAAGAGCATGGTCGATGCCAACGAACACCAGTGGGGATGGAGGCAAAAAGGTACCTGCGATTTCTCTAATTAGCCCCATTGTACCCGTTGTTCTCGTATTTGCATTTAAGTTAGATATCGTACCTGCTGTTATTATTGGTGCGATTGTTACCATTATTCTGACCTTACCGAAACGACCTATTCATATTCTATCGAGTGCTCTTGTCGAAGGAATACAAGATATCGCTGGGGCTCTGGCCCTCATGATTGGTATCGGAATGTTACTTAACTCTGTTATGGCGCCACAAGTCGCAGCACTTATTTCTCCACTCATTGAGAGTGTTCTTCCAAGTAGTCCTTTAATGTTCGTTATTTTCTTTACCTTATTATCACCACTCGCGATTTATCGCGGGCCTCTAAATGTATGGGGACTTGGTAGCGGTATTGCGGCTTTATTCGTAACGGCTGGCATGACCCCTGTAGCGGCTATGTTAGCATTGCGTGTCGTAAGTAATGTCCAAGCGGTATCCGATCCGACGAACTCACACAATGTCTGGGTAGCGGATTTCACAAAGAGTGACATTAATGAAATTCTGAAAAAGACGTTGCCATGGATGATGGTTGCTGTCCTTATTTCCGTGGTATTCGGAGCATTTATGATTTTTTAGAGGGGTGAGATTAACTAAGGGCAAGAGCCTTAAGGGGTTCTTGCCTCATTTTAGGAGGAGAATATGGACAGAAGAAAAGTTCGCGTCGGGATCGACGTTGGAGGGACGTTTACAGATGCTGCTGTAATAGACAACGAAACCTATGAAGTGATTGAGAAGATGAAAATACCGACTACTCACCACGACGAAGATGGCGTGGCGAAAGGGATCGTTCAAATTTTGAATCAAATTCTAGAGAGCCGGGGTATTCTGCCAGACGATGTTACCTTTATTGCACATGGAACCACTCAAGCAACGAACGCATTGCTAGAGGGTGATGTGGCACGAGTGGGTATTATTGGGATGGGTTCCGGGTTAGATGGGCTCAGTGCGCGTTCAGAATCTAATCCGGGGGATATTGAGCTTGCTCCGGGCAAATATTTGAAGACTTATCATACGTATCTGGACTCAAAAGATCTGAAAGAAGAACAGATTGCTACAGCGATTGATGAACTTGTGAGACAAGGAGCGGAAGTTATTGTAGCTTCTGAAGCATATAGTGTGGATGATCCGAGGAATGAACTTCGCGTAGTTGAGATTGCGAATAAGAAAGGGATATACGCGACAGGTGGTCACGAAATTTCTCAGTTGTATGGGTTGAAGACACGCACTAGGACTGCGGTCGTCAACGCGTCCCTTATTCCCAAAATGATGGAAACGGCTAACATGACGGAAAAATCCGTTAAGAATGCGCATATTACATCACCGTTAATGATTATGCGATGCGACGGTGGAGTCATGAGTATTGAAGAAGTACGTAAACGTCCAATTCTAACCATGCTGTCTGGGCTTGCGGCAGGTGTCGCTGGAGCGTTGATGTACGAGAAGATCTCCGATGGGATATTCTTCGAGGTTGGGGGTACAAGCGTAGATATATCCGTGATCAAGAACGGAAAGGTCATGATAAAGAATGCACAAGTCGGCGGACATCGAACCTATCTACAATCTTTGGATGTTCGTACCCTCGGGATTGCAGGAGGAAGCATGGTTAAGGTAGTCGATGGGAGAATTACCGATGTTGGACCCCGAAGTGCGCACATTGCGGGCATAGAATATGAGGCATTTGCGGTAAGGTATCACATCGTGAATCCTAAAGTGAAATTCATTAGTCCAAGAGCTGGAGATCCACAAGAATATATCATTTGCGAAAGTGAGAATGGAAAGGATTATTCCTATACGTTGGCCGGTGCAGCGAACATCCTCGGATATATTCCGGATGGAGATTATGCTAAGGGAAATAAGGAAGCAGCGATCACAGCGTGGGAGGCCCTTGCCAAGCATATCGGATTGACAGTGGAAGAGGCAGCCAGACAGGTGATGAATATATCAATCGACAAGACGATGAAGACCGTGAATGACATGATTGAAGATTATGAATTGGATCGATCCTTCGTCACTTTAGTAGGTGGAGGAGGAAGTGGGGCGGTGCTTGTTCCAGCGATGGCTGAGCGGGAGAAGATGAGCTTCCAAATCGCCAATAATGCACCCTATGTGTCCACTATCGGTGTTGCTTTGGCGATGGTAAAGGAGCAGCTTGAGCGAACGGTTGTCAATCCGACTGAGGATGATATTAAGCGGATTCGTTCCGAAGTCGTGGAGCGAATTGTTAAATCAGGTGCTAGTGAGGAGACGGTAGAAGTTACGATTGAGATCGATAGTCAGAAGAACATTCTGCGTGCCGTAGCTACAGGTTCGACGGAACTTCGATCTAAAGATTTAGGGCAGGAGACGATGTCTATTGAGGAAATGCGTGCGATAGCCGCTAAATCGGTGGACCAACCCTTGGAATCCATGGTGATATCAGCACAGACAGGGAGATGGAATCTTTTCAGTAGTGAAAGTATGAAGAAGTCGTTCTTCGGGCTACTGAAGAAGAAATCGACTTATGCCAGTGTGCTCGACCGCGAAGGGGTTGTGCGATTTAAGAAGGGGAACATACAATTCACGCAAATAACCAAGTCCCAATACGGAGGGCAACTCGGAGAATTTCTAGATGACAATACGATTTATTCAGATGCCAATGCGACTCTCCCTAAGGTATTTGTATTCTATAAAGAGAAAATGCTAGATCTGACAGGGATGCAGACGAAAGAGCAGCTGATGTCGATTCTGGAGATTGAGACGGAAATGCTGAGTGCAGACAACGAACTACTTATCATAGCTTACCAGTAAGGAAGGGGAGGAGGGCAACGTCGATGCAGGAAATGATAGACTCACTCTCAGACGAAATGCTAGCTTGTGCAGAGTTGGAACAAGATCCTCTATTTCACCGAATACCTAAGGACCGAATTCCATATTATGTGGAATCTTCATTAGATAGAGGCAGACAGATCAGCGCGGAATATACCGGCGTTTCAGTAAGGTCATTATGTCAGCGCGAGGGACTAAAATATGAAATCGCGAGTAAGTCTGGTAGATTCCATCACGTCTCATTTCGTGCACAGATCGATTTCGCGAAGAAACCACCCGAAATTGTAATTTATTCCTCTTCCTTGTCAGAGATGCAGCAGTCTCTGGAGACTGTGTTGGGACATCAGATGAGTCCGGATATGGATCGGCTTATTGATATTCATCTGGCACATGAATTCTATCATTATCTTGAATACAAAGCAGGTCGATTTACGAACGAATTGCTAGAACCCATAGATGTGTTTAAGGTTGGCTTCTTTACCAAACGGTCAAGTGTTGTGAAGTGTAGTGAAATAGCAGCCCATGCCTTTTGCAAGGAGATTATTGGGCTGTCCTACCTACCGAATTTACTAGACTATGTCTTCCTGATCCAGAATAAGACGATGTCTATGGAACAATTTAGAGCTAGAATGGAAGCTTGGAATCGTTGGATGTAGGTTACTTTTTGACACTCTCAATACCTCACTTGGTATGATATAATGAAGGATGCTAACGGGGATACCGGATAGCCATATTCCATCGTTAGATCAGGAGGAGAGGTTCATGTCTTCACAGGTTCCCGCAGTTATTGCAAAGATCGTATCACAAACTCAAAAGTTAACATATGGAGAGAATCAGATCGCCAATTTTGTCATTCACAATCCGGAATTTATTACTAGCAATACGATTACGGCTATTGCAAATGAGATAGGCGTATCGGAGACGAGTATTAATCGCTTCTGTAAGAAGATAGGATTCAAAGGATTTATTGATTTCAAAATTGCCTTTGCTCAGGATGCCTTTTACCGGGAAATGCAATCTAAGAAAAAAGAGAGACGTGAGATCAATCCCATTGATGCGCTCGCATTAGATTATAATGAATTGATTCTGAACACGTCAGCGCTTATTACGGAGGACCAACTCCATCAGGTGGTGGATATTCTGAAGAAGGCGCGAAGAATTTACCTATTCGGTCTGTTCGACTCTTACCTGGCAGCGATTGCGCTAAAGAATCGGTTAGCCATCATTGGCATTATGTCCGAAGCGATCAGTGATAGCCGAGCGATGAAGATTGCAGCCTCTCAGTGCAACGCTGAAGATGTTGTCATTGCTTTCTCTCGTTCTGGCTCTACCAAAGAGATTGTTGAGGGTGTGACGATGGCTCAGGTGAATCAGGTGAAGACAATCGCAATTACCTGTTATGATTCCTCTCCTATTACGGAGAATGCGGATGTGGATATGATCGTGCCTGACAAAATATCCGTTAATAATAGCGCGTTGATGTCCAACCATATTACATTCTTGTTCGTTGTGGATCTGATTATGAGTGTATTCATTTCCTCCGACAAAGCTTATCTGAAGAAGAAGCTGGATAGTGAAGCGGTACTAGCCCGTGAACCATCCATTACGAATTATTTCTCATAGATAACGAAGACTTCATTTAGACATGTTGTCCTAAAAAAAGAGATGAACCCAAACGGTTCATCTCTTTTTTTTTTATTTGAAATATCTTTTTTAAAGGTTAAGATCTTTCAATCCAGGACTATGCTCATTGGCCAGTTCTGGTAGAAGGGGTACTGGGAATCCCTCAGGCGGTGGAACAACTTCCAAGGTTCCTTTGTTACGACTCGGAGATTCTCCCTGAAAAATCTCACCGATTCTTGTATCATCTAATCTGTAATTGAATTGAGCATTGTGATAACCCATATCAACAAATTTTCGGCATTCCGGGTATTTATTAATGTCATAATTGGGAATAGGGAATATTTTCCCCCAATTCACTCCTAGTGTTTCTAATGCTTTTGCAAATGCATTCTGATGAGCATTGTCCCGAACGATTAGAAATCCAAGCGTTTCACGAAATGTTTTATTAGAGCTCATCTCATAAATTCGTGTCTTTTGCAATACGCCAGTTGATTCAAGTACGACATTATTTAGCATGTCACTAATTAGATTTCCATGATTATATACATAGTTACCTAACCAAGGATTACCAGCAGCATCAACAGGTAAAGATGCTTGTGCTGCCATAATGTAGTGATGTGGATTGGCATGTTTAACAGCTTCATCCAACGGTGCTCCGTCTGCACCACTGTCCCCTGCCTCATCATAACCTGAACCATTTAGCAATTGATTGATCGTGTGCTGAACAAGTTCTACATGCGCAATCTCCTCTAAGAATACCCCTCTTAGTAAATCACGGAATTGAGTTTCCTTACCTCTAAAGTTATTACTTTGAAAGAAGTACTGCATCATGGTACGCATTTCGCCGAATTGTCCACCAAGTATTTCCTGTAGCACTTTAGCTGCTGCTGGATCGGGCTTATCTGCCACAATATCATTAATTAAGCTCTCTTTATAGAAATACAAATGAAATGCCTCCTCGTAATCATAGATTCATGTCCTATGTAATTTGCCCAAAATAGTTTAAGTCATACGAACATAAGTGGATTGAAGATGGATTGTGTTTAAATATCAAGATCTCCCGCTCATGGAGCGGGAGATCTTAGATTGTGAAGAGAACTATTCAGGTCTCTTCACTAATAGTGGGGGAGGAATTAGCCAACCTTTTTCTTTATTCATTTTGAGGATTCTAAGCCCTAATGCTGTTTTGGTAAGGTGATATTTAGCGAATAAAGCGCCGACATCTTCTCTGATACACTGTCCCATTACTTGGCTGCAAGCAACCAATCCTATAGAAGTGTCTGCTGCAATTTTGGCAGCAATTTCAGGATCAGTAAACCTTGCCCCTACAGGGATGTCTTCGAGTTTTACTGGAGGACGATCAGGCATTACTGGAGCGGAAGCAATTCCGTTATCTGACAGCAACTTATCCAGTTCCTTAATTTCCAGTTTGGCTTGATCAATAAGATCCTCTAATACTTTTTTTAGATCTTTGTCTCCAGCATGATTTAAATAAGCCTGGTAGCAGGATACCATTCCTTTAGCTCCCATAGAACTCGTCCAAATACTAAATATTTCACCGTAATGCAAGGGTTCGTCTTTCGGATTACCATTCAGAATTCCCATGTATACACATCCTTTTCTCATATTTCAGAACTGTTTTATTATGCGTTAAGAACACAAAAATAATGTATGTGAATCAATATCATAAATCTAACTGCATTATGAAATTGATTCATGTATGGTACAATTTTATTAATTTTATTCCATCATATCGGAGGGAGTTCATATGATCATTCAATTAGGTGATTTTGAAGTGACATCTGGTCAATTGGTCGTTTCAGATCCTTGTTATGAATTAAATAAAGAGAGCATCATTATGGGGGTCTTAGATGATGTGTTACTGGGAACTTGGGTTGGTCAGGTAGAGAAGGCTGAAGTAAGAGATTGGGGCGAAGCCTGTGCCAAATTAACGGCTTACCATCGTTCGGTCGCGGAGCAAATAGAGCATTTGGAATGGGTGAAACGTCCATTTATCGTGGGTGTCGATAGTGGGCAGGCAGGGATATTTGACTTGAATAAGTATAGGATCCCTGATTCAGATGCACTGGAGACGAATACAGATTCAGATAGCGATTGGTATTTTACTTGCTGTGATATTACTGAGAGTGGTCATGAAGCTGGCGTGTTAGATGGAGGTGTTGTGTCTCGCACAGGGATGGGAGACGGTACCTATGGAGTCTATACCGCTACGAATCAGCAGAATCAAATTGTGGGTGTGAAAATTGTGTTTCTTAAGACAGCTGATTTCTAGAAGTTCCACAACAAAATGAAACAAGCGGATTAGATATCTAATCTGCTTGTTTCATTTTGTTCTCTACACTGATTGAGCTGATTAAAGACTAGTAATCCAACGCTGTCTGTTTCAGGTAAGTCGTATATTAGTTTTATTGTCTGAAACGGCATTAAGATTAATAGGTTTGCCATACGTTTTATTTCTGCTAAGGTAGGTTTTTCCTTGTTCTGACGGTATATAACCCTTATTGATTCGTTTCTATAAGAAACTATTAAATGAACGACCATTTTAAGAGATTTTACTTAATAACCAGTCCCAACTGTTTAAGTCTTGAATATAAATGTAAGTAAGTAGAAGGCGATGAAAGGAGTTGTTTTTTACAGAGGTGTTATGAAGGGGGAATAAGTATGAGTTTTGGAATTGGAATTACTATATTTGTGTTCTTGATGACGATGCTAGTGATTTTCTGGAGACCAGGAGGTTTAAATGAAGCTTGGCCAGCGTCCATCGGAGCAGGGATGATATTACTTACCGGAATTGTATCAGGGGAAGACCTTGTAGATATATTAAGTAAGATCGGGGGAGCCTCGGTCACCATCATGGCAACTATTGTAATGGCAGTGATATTAGAGAGTTTTGGTTTTTTTAACTGGGCAGCTGCGCGGTTAGCGGTATTATCTAAAGGATCAGGATATCGTCTATACTGGTATATTCAATTTTTATGTTTCTTAATGACGCTACTATTTAATAATGATGGTAGTATATTAATCACTACGCCCATCCTGATATTACTTCTACGAAGTCTTCGGCTTAAACATCGCGAGATGATTCCCTATTTATTAAGTGGAGCCTTGATCGCGACCGCTTCTAGCGCACCGATTGGAGTAAGTAATATTGTAAACTTGATTGCACTAGAAATTGTTCATATGACGCTATATATGCACACTGCGATGATGTTCGTACCCGCAACGATGGGGTTGTTATTCATGTCTTGGTTCATGTTTATTTTGTTGAAGAAGAGATTACCCACTACATTGCCAGACCCTGCATATGATATAGAGGAGGACTTCTTTAGCAAACATGCTTATGCATCTAAGAGAAAGGGTTTTGTTAACACCTCAAATAATCGTACGAAGTCAATGTTATTATTGCTATTGTTTGTCTTCGTAATGCGGAGTCTCATCTTTGTAGCTTCTTATTTTGCGATACCCATTGAATGGGTAGCTGTATTGGGTTCTTTAACGTTACTGTGTTGGAGATGGTATCAATTAGGCACGATCCCTTTGGATATTTTGAAAAAGGTGCCTTGGCATATATTTATATTCGCTTTCTCCATGTATGTTATTATCTACGGATTGCATAATGCTGGACTTACAGCTATGTTAGTAGAGATATGCGAACCGATTGTAAACCAAGGACTAATGCAAGCGAGCCTTACGATGGGCGTACTAGTCTCAATTCTATCGAATTTCTTTAATAACCATCCTGCATTAATGATCGGAACCATAACATTAACAGAAATGGGACTTGATCCAATAACGTTGAAGACCATCTATCTTTCTAATATTATTGGTAGCGACATAGGATCATTATTATTACCAATTGGAACATTAGCTTCTCTTCTATGGATGAATATTTTAAAGAAAAATAAGATTGATATGTCATGGAAAACATATTTGAGACTTACATTGATTGTAATTCCAATAACAACTATTGTAACCCTGATTCTATTATTTTATTGGGTGCAGATGTTCTTCGCTTGATATAAAAAATATATCCTGACTTATTAATTCTATACTGCAACTAAAACGAATAAATTACGTTTATGTAGAAGAAGGATTAGTAGTTAATTGAAGCTTAATTTATTGATGTGTGACCATGGAAAGGAATGGAAGTGCATTGGAGGCGCTACCATATCAGGTCTACTGGATTAGAAATATATCAAAATATTTCTTTTGAAAAGAAACATTAATTTAAAGTATTGTGGTATATTTTGTATAGGTTGAATGACAGTTTCAAAAATTCAAATGAAGTCGTATTCATCAGTTTCTAATGATTATACACAGTCAACTAATAACGATTAATGGTGGATTAACTGGTTATCAAGAGTACAACATCGACACCTGTGTAGTTTGATGGGAAATAGAATTTGATCATGATAAATTCCATCAATCTATGAATGTGCTGTCCCGACGTAGTCTTAATCTACGAGAGGAATGGCTTGTTATTGTCCTTTTTTAGGATCCAGGTGGAGAGAATATTGATCTATTCATGGAGGTCGGTAGGAATTGATGAAAGTTAAACAAATATGGAGAGTAATATTAACCTCTGATCAACTGGAAGATTGCGTAGTTTCCAAAAGCATAGTGGAAATATTCTTTGAAGACGACTTGGATTATATAGGGGAAATTATTGGATACTCAGATTACAGAATAGATGTAGAAGGGGGCAGTTATTTAAGGGCTAACTGTAAAGTAAGGAAGGAAATGAACTTAATGAAATGTGCTTCACTTGATTTGACATATGAATAACTAATAGAGCATATGTCATGTGTAAAACGGTAAACAAGAACAATCCTCCTATCCAATACTGGATAGAAGGATTGTTTATTTATGTCTGTTGATATTTATAAGACTTACATTTATACAAGTTTACCATCCGGGTTGAATTTCATCCGTTCCTTCTTCACTTTTCCTCGAACAGGAGGTTTAAGTTTGATGATGAGAATAAGGGAGATGATACATAGGACTCCAATGACGATAAACGTTGGTTTGAATCCACCTGCGATAGAGGCGATGAATGATCCAGATAATGCACCTAGTCCGAAACCTTGGTAGATGATCCCGTAGTTCTTGTTGTGATTCTTCAGACCGAAGAAATCTCCGACGATTGCTGGGAATACGGTAATGTTACCACCGAAGCAAAATGCGATTGCAGCTACACAAGCAAAGAAGATACCGAAGTTTAGTGAAACGAAACTTAATACGAGTACCGAAGCTGTTGTAGCAATCAGAGTACCGATAACGACCCGCAAGCGACCTACCTTGTCCGACAATGCACCAAGAATAATACGCCCTGCGGTATTGAATATAGCAATCATTGCCACAGCATTAGCGGCACTACCAATAGATAGACCGGCTAATTGAACACCAATGTCTTTTACGATACCGATGAGGTAAAGCCCACTCATACAAGCGGTAAAGAAGATAATGAACAAGATATAGGCTTCTTTGGTTTTCAACATTTCTTTGACTGTGAAATTTCTATCCTCACCATGTGAAAGTTGATCCGCACTTGTTGTATCCACCACAGGTGCTTCACGTAGAATCTGTGCACCCATCATAACCATGATCATGACGATAAGACCCCAGAATAAGAATGCTTGTGATACACCGACAGAGTCAATGAATCCAGAGTTGATGTATTTGAAAATAAGACTACCCATTCCGTAAGCACCAACAGAAACACCTGAAATCAGACCCTTTTTGTTTGGAAACCATTTGATTAGATTAGATAGTGAAGTAATGTAAGCTGTACCATCTGCGAATCCAACGACTACACCAGCAAGGATGTAAATCAATGTTAATGAATGAACCTGGGAGCTAGCAATGAGACCAAGACCAAGTACCAGTCCTGCAATGGTGATGAGTTTACGAATACCCCATTTGTCTTGAAGTTTCCCTGCCACAAGCGTCGCAAGGGCTAGGGAGAAGCTTGTAATAGAGAACGTCATAGCGACCGAACTGAGATCCCAGCCGAATTTGCTTACGAGAGGTTGATTGAATAAGCTCCATGTATAGATCGTTCCAAGACCCATTTGAACGATAATTGTACCAAGTACGATAAGCCAACGATTCACAGGTGTATTTTTCATTATAGTTTTGGCCTTCTTTCTCATGATGGTAATGTAACCTTATAACCGAATTATAATCCTTGTAGAAGTTGGATGGTCGGTTATAGCATGAGATGCTGAGAAAGCGGTACCAAATGCATTTAGATATTCATGATCTGCCTAAATTCTTTGACGTTGCTACGACTAACAGGGACTTCATAGTCTAGATCTTTCATTTTCAAAAGATACGTATTGTTAAACCAAGGAATGATTTCTCTAATCTTAGAGATATTGATGATGTAAGAACGATGACAGCGGAAGAATAGATCTTGCGGTAGACTATTATGGAACTCCGAGATACTCATGGTTAACGTATATTCTTCTGTTCTTGTATATACACAAGTGACTTTTTCCTGAGCAGAAGCGTAATAGATATCATCTATATCAGTCACTATAATTTTCTCGTTCTTCCATAGGTTGATTTTGTTCTTGATTCCAGGATGCTCTCCTGTTTGTTCTAATGTGGGTACCTGTTCGATGTCGTTACTTCTATGATGAGCAACTTGTAACCTTTGTAGCATAGAAGTAATTCGTGACTCGTGGTATGGCTTCAATATATAGTCAAAGGCCTCAATCTCAAAAGCCTCAAGGGCATGCTCCTTATAAGCCGTAATGAAGACGATCAAAGGTTTCACTGCAAATTTACTAATGCTCTTACCCAATAGGACGCCATCTAAGGATGGAATATTAATATCTAGAAAAATAACATCAACTTTCGTGTCCTGCACAAACTTGAGTGCCTCTATGCCATCTTCAAATCGTCCAATGATTTCGATATCACTGTGTGATTGTATTAAGTATTCTAATTCCTCACGTGCTAAGTACTCATCTTCCACTATAATCGCGTTCATCGGATCTCCTTCTGTATTACAAAATGTATGAGTGTACCTTTATCGAGTCTGCGAATGATTAACCCTTCGCCATAGATGAGTTTCACGCGTTGATGAACATTATATAGGCCGATCTTATTCTCGGGGACTTGTCCTGTATATATGTTATTGATTATTTCTTCTTCGATTCCTTTTCCGGTATCTTCAATAGATATTCTGACATGGTCAGTCTCATCCTTGACTCGAATGGTAACCGTTCCAACACCTTTAGATTTCAATATACCGTGTACAATTGCGTTCTCGACTAAGGGCTGAATGATCAAGCTTGGAATCATAACACTAACATCATCAATATCGTAAATCACCTGTAGACGATTTCCGAACCTTGCAGTTTCAATCTCCACATAATTTCGAACCTGTTGAAGTTCTTTGTTGATATCAATGAAAGGATCATTTAATTCTAGATTGTATCGTAAATAACCTGACAGATTGACAATGAGTTCTCGTGCCTGATCGGGGTTAATACGAATGGAAGAAATAATAGCATTTAATGCATTGAATAAGAAGTGTGGATTGATACGGGACTGCAGTGCTTTGAACTCTGCTTGATTGGCCATTTCCCTAACCTGTTCAATACGGGATACCTCCATTAATGTAGAGATAATCTGAGACAAACCAATAGCCATCGTTTGCAGAGGATATGTAATCTGTTGAGGTTTACGATAGTAGATCTTTAAAGATCCCGTTACCTCACCCTTCTCATGAAGAGGAATAATAATGAGTGACTTGATAGAAGGATTCTTGTTCTGCTCTTCATTATTCCGTATCGTAATTTCCCCGCTTTGAATGGTAGCCTTCGTTACGTCGCTAATAATCTCGTTCCCTAGATTATAGTTCTCAGAGCCCATTCCTACATAAGCAAGCACATTCTTGTTGTCTGTTATGGCAACAGCATCTGCTTGAATATCTTCTCGAATAATGCCACATATGGTATTCAAGGACTGCTCATTAATGGAGCGGAAATAGGGTAACGTCTTATTAGCAATATCAAGCGCCAGTTTGGCTTGTTTAGCTGCAATCGTTTCTTTTTCACCTTCTACACCTTGAATCAATAGAACGATTAGTCCGACACTGATCTCACCTAGGATCAGAGGAGTCGCAATTCTTGATACGATATTCAGACCAAGAGAGTGAGGTTCTGCTAATATCAGTATCAAGACCATGGTCAGAACTTCACATAACATGCCTGCGATAATACCGGTAATCCACTGTTTCTTCTTACGAACTTTCAAATGGATATATCCTGCAACGAATCCTGCTACGATACTAGCTATGAGACAAGGTAAGGAGGTAACGCCATGAATATCGATGAGATAACGGTGAACCCCTGAAAGAACTCCCGTACTAATCCCAACAACTGGACCGAATAGAATTCCTCCAGACATGATGGCGATAATTCGAACGTTGACTAAGGAACCTTCTACATGAATGCCAGAATAAGTCCCCAGAATGGCGAACAAGGTGAATATCATCGATAGAAGAATTAGATGTCTAGGATTGTAGATCTCCTTTTGAAAGATCTCCTTAAACTGTGGAACAAGAGTTAGACAGAACAAGCAACTTAGAAGCAGAGATGCACGTTCGAACTGCTGTATAAGTAAGAGAACATCAGCATTCAATTAAAATCCCTCCTGACAATGACACTAAGGTCTTTATAACAATGTTTCTTATTATGCGCTTCTTAGTATAAAAATCAAGACAGTGATACATCCTACGGAGATTTCAACGTAATCACATTGTGATTAAGGTAGAACTGTGTTAATATGGAAATAATTATAATGATCGGAGGGTTCTCGAAGAGATGAATGATAAATTCCGTTACCACACTTTGTGCCACTAATTGAATAGTGCAAAGGCCCTGCTCCTGTGCAGGGCGAACGGGATTAGTCTGATTATTTCTAGAGAACTCGATGTATTGCGAATATACGGATGATGTGGTATTTGTGCATGATGCGAATATTTCTGCAATCTAGAGGGAGGGGAAATTCCCCCTCTTTTTGTCGTTGTCATGAAGACAATTCTTTAATAACAATAACATGCCCTGTCCTTTGATAGGGTACTCTCTAACCCACGGCTTAACGGACCGATAAACCTTTAAAAGTATTAGAGGTGTTATTTTGGGTAGAAATAGATATATCCCGTTCACTTAACCACAGGAGAATAGCCTGCGGTTTTTTTTATATAAGAATTTATAAGTATATCTGCTTATAGATAGGTTTATATTACACCGCTAAACGTTTCATCGCTGTAAAGGACGGCGTAGCCGTTATCCTTGATTTGAATGTATATGGAGGTTTTAATATGGAAGAACAGCAACAAAGAGCCATTATAGTAGGGGTCAATGTGAATCATCAAGAAGATTTTGAATACTCTATCGAGGAATTAAGAAACTTATCTGCCGCATGTCATGTAGAGGTGGTAGGACAACTAACACAGAACTTAGAACGTGTTAACAATTCTTATTATATTGGAAAAGGGAAAGTGCAAGAGGTTAGGGCATTGTATGAGGAGCAAGAGGCAAACTTAGTGATTTTTAACGATGAATTATCTCCCTCCCAGATTCGTAACCTTGAAGCAGATTTACAATGTAAGGTTATCGACCGTACGATATTAATTTTGGATATATTCGAGAAGCGGGCGAAGACACGGGAAGCACAACTTCAGGTAGAAGTAGCACAACTTCAATATATGCTCCCTAGATTAATTGGACTACGTGAATCCTTGGGTCGTCAAGGAGGCGGTGTAGGTACAAAGAATAAAGGAGCAGGGGAAACGAAGCTAGAACTGGATCGTCGCAGAATTGAGGATAAGATTAATGCATTGAATAAAGAATTAGAAACTCTTGTATCTCAGCGCCAAACCCAACGTAAGAAACGTCAGAGAAACGAACTGCCCGTAGTATCGCTTGTTGGATATACAAATGCCGGTAAATCAACGGTTATGAATGCACTTGTGGAGTCTTTTAATCCTTCTACGGAGAAGTTGGTGTTTGAAAAAGATATGTTGTTTGCAACCCTAGAGACATCGGTTAGAAATATCCGTCTAAAAGATAATAAGTCTTTCCTCTTAACAGATACCGTGGGGTTTGTTAGCAAACTTCCGCATCATCTCGTTAAGGCGTTCCGTTCGACACTTGAAGAAGTGGTTGAAGCTGACCTACTCATTCATGTCATTGATTATTCAAACCCAGAGTATGAGCAGTTGATGAACATTACGGATAACACGTTAAAAGATATTGGCATCACAGATATTGAGACGATTCTGGCCTATAATAAATGTGACAGGGTCGATGATTGTACGATTCCTACGGTGAAAGATCATTGTATCTATCTTGCCGCGAAACCGAGAGTAGGCTTATCTGAACTTGTGGAATTGATACGTTCCTATATATTTAGAGATTATATTCAATGTGAAATGTTGATTCCATACGAGGAAGGGCAAGTCGTTTCCTATCTGAATGAACATGCTCATGTTATTTCTACCGCATATGATCCTGAGGGTACTCGTATAAATCTAGAGTGTCGACCTAAAGTTGTTGAGAAATATCGTGATTATGTCGTTTAAAAGAAGACCGTAAATCACAAAGTATCACATTTGAAATCATGTAGGTACACCAAACACAAGGTTCCGTCATATGACGAGAGCCTTGTGTTTGTTTATAATGCCGGTAGCTTGTTCTCTATATAAAGAAGGTTAAAGTAACTGAAGCAACAAGGTATTTAGGTTTCATTACAAGTCAGGGCTTACTTTGCAATTAGATTTGCAGGATCTTCTATTGAAGTGGTTGGAGCTTCAGGGTAAGAACGTAGCAAAGTGAATGGACTGATTACACTGGAAGAAGCTTCGTATTTTGCCACTACCTTATAGTTATCAGGTATATATGTGATGGCTGTTGATTTGGAAATAACCTGAATGTACATGTTGTTAGGGTTAGGACTAGAGACACTGAAATATACAGTCGCAGTCATATTTTTACCGAATTCAATACGGTCAATAGAGAGTTCATAACCTGGGTTTGGAAGGTTATCCACCGTGAGGGATACTTTGTTTACACCATCTGCCGCTTTTTCGATCGATACGATCGCTTCATAGGCTGGATTAGGAGTAGTAACTTCTTCGGGTAGAATACGCTTTGCCAACTCTGTAGCATCATAGATGAGGACAGCAGCATCGGCACGAGTAATGGCTTCATTGGGTCGGAAGTTATCCTCTTTATCTAAATTGATAACTTTCATGTTAAGTAACGCCTGTAAACTGTTCAATACATCTTGAGGGAGCTTCTCTCCATCAGATATGTTAAAAAATATTGTGGTAGCGGGGAAATTCCCCTTTGTTAAGAGTGCTTGGTGCAGTAAGTGTGCAAATTGAGCACGATTCATTGGATCTGAAGGATTTACGTTCTTATCAATCGATAGTCCATTTTGTTGGGCGCTCACAAAGGCTTCGGAGTACCAAGCGTTATCTTCCACTTTGGCAAAATAATCACTAGCAGTGGATTGAGGGCTAGTTAACTTTAACTGAAAGGCATTGCTTAGTAATTGAATTCCTTGAGCATAGGTCACTTTGGACTTAGGTGCGAATAGATCTTGCGTTACACCGCTAATCACTCCTGATGCTTGAAGTGCATTGATCTTAACCTCAGCCGAATTACCAGATAAATCTGAGAAAGCAAATGCAGCTGTTCCAAAAGATAGAGAAGCTGCTAAGACGCTACATGTAATAATGGTTTTAGTGGCATTATATTTACGTTTAATTGTTTTCATTGGGTTCACCTCTTATAACTATAGATGGATAAAAGTAGTAAAATGTTGCAAGTGACTGCACTTTTTTTATAACTCCAGTTTTCTGTATGATGAATATCATTTATACCCATCATTTATAGCTTTTTAATGAATTTACAGAAACAAAACATTGACTAATTTCATTGTGACCATTTTAATAGAGATATAGCATTTGTTGTCGTAATATGATGACATCCTATAAAAAAATATAAAAATTGAATATGGATCTTCGGGGTAAGGTGAAATTCCTAACCGGCGGTGAGAGTTACTTTTATGATGAATAGACAGACTAAAACATAAATGAACTTATAGCCCGCGACTCGCCACCATGATAGTGATGGCGACTGACTTGGTGTGACTCCAAGGCCGACGGTAAAGTCCGGATGGGAGAAGATCAACGATAATGCATGACGTGGCTTTTTAGGCTAAACGTGAGCTTATTTGATCATCCCTCGTAATGTCGACATCTGTCGATAACGGGGGATTTCTGCTGTAAGACCCCATATTCAGAGTAAGGGGACAGAGAAGATGAACAATGCAGTGGGAAGTGTGAAACCGAATTTATCGGTAACAGAGAAACGATCCAAGAGTGGATTTTGGTTGGTTGTGTTGGGAGCAGCGCTATGGGGGGTTGACCCATTATTCAGAATCATTTTATTGAAATCAATGACTTCAACTCAAATTGTACTGCTTGAGCATATTGTTATTGCGTTAATTGTTGCTCCAATACTTTGGAAGAACCGTCATGAACTGCGTGGATTACGGATGCGGCATGCTGTTGCACTACTCTTTATATCGTGGGGTGGATCAGCACTAGCGACGATCCTATTTACGATGGGTCTGGCTAATGGGAATCTAAATGCTGTAGTGTTGCTTCAGAAATTACAACCGATATTCGCCATTATCATGGCAAGAATCCTTCTGAAGGAACGATTACCGAAGAACTTTTCATTATTGTTCCCGCTGGCTCTTATCGGCACATATTTACTTACCTTTGGATTTGAAATTCCTGTAGGACACTGGAAAGATTTTATAGAAGTGGGTAGTTTGCTTTCTCTAGGCGCTGCAGCCTTATGGGGTGGATCTACCGTGATGGGTCGTCTGATGGTTGGACAAATGAAATATGAGACGGTTGCTTCTCTAAGATTCATTCTGGCATTGCCATTATTACTTGTTATCACTTGGGGTGAAGGTGGTGTTTGGAATTTACCAACCGAATCCAATGCGCTGATGGCGGTCACTATAAATCTTTTGGGCCAAGCATTATTACCTGGCCTGCTTAGTTTGTTGGTTTATTATAAGGGACTGACAACTACCAAGGCTTCAGTAGCTACTTTAGCGGAATTAAGTTTTCCGATGGTGGGAGTACTTATTAACTGGATTGTATTTGATATCGTTCTTACACAGACGCAAATACTTGGATTTATTCTGATATGGATAGCATTATTTGCTATTTCTAGACAGGGTGGAGAAACTGCCCCTACTATATAGATAACTAATTAATTAAATCCCTCGGATCCATGTCATCATGGCGGGGGATTTTTATATTTATGGATGATAAGCAATAGCAACTGTAAACACTTCATTATAGGGTCATTATTTTAATTAACCTAGAAGTGTCTAGATTCGTAATGAATTAAGCGATTGTTATAGAAGAGATCTAGTACCTGGTATATTGCTCTTGAAACGTGATTGGACTAAAAAAAGGTATTTGTAAATATTTATAACTTGCTAAGAGTAAGACAAGCGTGGTATATTTTAAATCCGGAAACTGAGAGGAACAGAAATGCTCAGTAGAAATTGAATATGATTTAAAAGTTTTGAAAAAAACTTCTTGCATAATCAAGCCGGACATGATATTATATAGAAGTTGTCGCCGAGAACAACTGGTGATAACGAAATGAACAAATTGGTCTTTGAAAACTGAACAACGAGTGAGTAGATTTCACGAAAGTGAAATCAAAACAAATGAGAAATCATTTGATAGAGAAAGTAATTTCTCGTCAGTTTGTTTTAAATGAGCATATCGCTCTTTCTAAATTGATTCCAAATCACTGCAAAGCTGATTTGAAATCAATATAATT